>CALIWP010000118.1 GCA_938046705.1 uncultured Campylobacter sp.
TTTGCTTCACTTTGAAGAGCTTTTTTGGCGTCTTTTACCTTCATCTCTTTTTTGACGGTTTTGTTGCTTAGGCCGATGATTTTGACGAAGCTCTCTTGCATCTGCGCCATATCGGGCGACACGTTGGCTCCAGCGTCAAAGCTATTTTGCATGACCTCTATCTCGATGCTAAGATCATCTAGATCGCCGTTTTCGAGCCTACTCATCATCTTTTCGTAGCTTTTTTCATAGTCGGCCTTTTTCTCTTCGCTTGCACCAGCAGGCAGAGGCGGCAGGAGCTTTTTTATTATCTTATCTTTTACGTATTCGTCGATTTTCTCGCGGTTTTTCTCGCGCTGTTCGGCTTTGACCAAATTTACCGACGCAGCCGCCAGATCGCGCACCATGCTCTCCACGTCGCGTCCGACGAAGCCAACTTCGGTGTATTTACTAGCTTCTACTTTGATAAACGGCAAGCCCATCATCTTTGACAGACGCCTTGCGATCTCTGTTTTGCCCACACCAGTCGAGCCTATCATTAGGATGTTTTTTGGCATGATGTCATCTTGCATTGTTTTATCTAGCTTCATCCTGCGGTAGCGGTTTCGTAGCGCGATGGCGATGATCTTTTTGGCGTCTTTTTGCCCGATGACGTAATCGTCTAAAAATTTCACTATCTCTTTTGGGGTTAAATTCATCTTTTCTCTATTCTAAAACGTAGGTTTTTATGTTCGTGTTCGTATAAATGCAAATTTCGCCCGCGATCTTTAGGCTCTCTTTTACGAGCTCTTCTTCGTCGATCTGGGCAAATTTATCAAGAGCCCTGGCGGCAGAGAGGGCGTAGTTTCCGCCGCTTCCGATAGCGGCTATCTTGCCGTCCTCTGGCTCTACGACGTCGCCCGTCCCGCTTAAAAGAAAAATTTTCTCTCTATCAAGCACCAGCATCATGGCCTCTAGCTTGCGCAGATATTTATCCTTGCGCCACTCTTTGCTAAACTCGATCACTGCTTTTAGTAGGTCGCCCTTGGCGTGATCGAGGTTGTTTTCAAACATATCAAAGAGATTAAACGCATCCGCGGTGCTGCCGGCAAAGCCCGCTAGGACCTTGCCGCCATGGAT
>CALIWP010000119.1 GCA_938046705.1 uncultured Campylobacter sp.
GCTCGATAGCTCCGCTTAAAATTTTTAAAAATGTCGATTTGCCAGCGCCATTTGCACCGATTAGTCCATATCTGTTGTGGCGATTTAGCTTTAAATTTACATCCTCAAATAGCAAACTGCTTGCAAATCTTTGAGTAAGTCCCCTAACTTCTAACATTATTTTTCCTTGAATTTATTTTTTTGCGATTTTGCCTAAAATTTGATTAAAAAGCCATTTTTGCTACTTTAGCCTAAAATGACCTGTGATCTTGTAGTTATAAAGTATATTTTCTTCTTGCACGCCAGAGCCGATATTGTGGATGACAAGCGGTATTTGGCCTTCAAATTTATCTGAGATCACACCGATGTGAGGTAAATTTCTTGGCAGCATCCATGTGACGATATCGCCTGGTAAAAATTTATCATCACTCACCTCAAAACCTTTCCTTTTTAGATAGGTAGCGATGTTTAAAACACGCCTGTGATCGATGTTTTTATCAGCCTTTTTAAGTCCCCACTTTTTAGGATAACTTGCAAAATTTATACTCATATCTTCAAAAATGAGCCTTTGCAGATCCATATCCTGATGACGTAGCGCCCTTACCACAACGTCGGCGCAAACGCCCTTTTTGATATCCACGTCGCCCATTGGGTAGGCGAGCCTTTCGTAGCTTGGATCGTAACTTAGCGTCACACCGATCTGCGACCTAGCGTCATTTACAAATTTGCTCGCCGAAAAGGCAAAAATTTGCGTGGCAAAAAGAGCCGAAAGCAGAAATTTCTTCATTTCTTACTTTAAAAGCATGGTTTTTAGGATACGTTTTCCTATCTCAACGCCCGGTTGATCGTAGGTGTTGATACCTAGCATGATACCAGTGGCCGAGGTAAGCAGCTCGTAGTAAAAAATGAGCCAGCCAGCGTGAAACTCATCAAGCCTCTCAAGCGTAATCGTATCAACACTTATGCCCTCTTGCACCAGCGCCATAGCAGTCGCGTCGCACTGCAAATTTATAAGCTCATTTAGGCTTAGACCCGCCACAAAATCGCACTCTTCAAGCCCTTTTAGGCTCAAATTTGGGATAGCCTTGTCGCTCGCGTGATCTTTTATCTTTATAAATGTCACGCTCTTATCTTTTACGCCGTCCATTATAAGCTGCAAAAAGCTGTGCTGATCGCGACTACCAATAAGTCCAACTGGCGTAAGGCCGACCCTTTTATAGCCTCTTTTTTTACCAAGGCTCTCCGCCCAAAGCTGCACGTACCAGTCGTTAAATTCAAAAAATCTATCGCAATAGCTAAAAATGACATTTATACTGGCATTTCTGCTAGTGGCGTAGTGGTAGGCTTTAGCGACTATGGAGCTATCTTTTTGCTCGATGTATTGCTTCTTGCAAGCAAGCGCGCCCTCCAGTAGTGCCTTTATATCGTAGCCACAAATACCAAGAGGCACAAGGCCGATCGCACTTAATACGCTAAATCTCCCGCCAACGTTTTTTGGAATGTTAAAAAATTTAATGCCATTTTCTTTGGCAAAATTTTCTAAATTTGTGCCAGGATCAGTTATGATTAGGAAATTTTTACCTAAATTTTTAGGTTTAAAGTCATCAAGCAAGCACTTAAAAATAGTGATCGTCTCGATCGTATTGCCTGATTTTGAGCTTATTATAAAAAGTGTCTCGTCAAAATTTAGCCCATCAAGCGTGCTTTTGTAGCTGCAAGGATCGACATTATCTAAAAACAAAAGCTCTCTTTTTATCTCTTTTGAGCCTTCAAGCATCGATTTTAGCGCGGTTTGCTCGGTAGAGTTTTCGTAATTTACGAGAGAAAAAATATCCGCGTTTATCTTTTTGGCGTTTGTAAAACAAACGGCGAGCGCAGCTAAAAAAGCCGCCAAAAAGATAAAAAAACGCGCGGATTTTTTCATTTTACGTTGTAAAAATCATTTACCGTTTTATCGCCGCTAACCTCGTTTAGCACGATCTTACGGACGAATTTATCGCCTCCTACCAAGATACGCGTAAAGATTTGTTTTAGCAGCACGTTTTTAGGCGTGAGTTCGATTTCCCAGTTGTTTTTGTCGCCCGAGATTTTAAAGATAAATTCCTTCTCAAGCTCGGCTTTATCGAGCTTTATGATGGATAAAAATAGCTTTTTATCAAAATTTTGATCGATTTTTATGAGCTGATTGCCGCTTTTTTGAAAGATACCGCGCTCGTTTATGACGATGCTCACCGCTATCGGGCTTAGCGTGTCGTAGAGCAGCTCGCTTTGGCTCAGTTCAAATTTACCGTAGCTTTTAAACTCCACGTTAAATCCGCTCAAAAACTTCGTCTGCGCGAAATCGCCGCTGATATTTTGCGTTTTGATTTGAGATTTTATCTCGTTAAAATCAAGCCCCATCAGGCTCGCCGCCAAACTAAAAATTATCGCTATTTTTTTCATTTATATACCTTTTTATTGCATTTTGTAACTCTTGCGGGATCTCAAAGCACGTCTGCATCGCGCGCATATCCACGGCTGCCTGCGAGCTCGTGCCCGTACACAGCGTCTCGCCTGTTTTTGCACTTTTTACGACGTAGCTGATCTTTAGAAAGCACTCGCACTCCTTTAGCGTCGCCTCCACCTCGATCTCGTCGCCGAAAAACACGGGTTTTATGTATTTCGCCTCGATTTTTACGATCGGGTAGGCATAGCCGTCCGCCCTCATCGCCTCGTAGTCGTAGCCTATCTCCTCCAGCAGCGCGCATCTAGCCGTCTCAAAATACTTCACGTAGTTGCCGTGCCACACGACGTTCATGCTGTCCACGTCGTAAAACTGCGCCTTTAGCGCGACTGATTTTGATATCATCTCATCTCCAAAAATCAAAAAAATTAAACCACTGCGCAGGCGTTTGCTTGCAGCGATTTTCTAGCTCGCGGACGTAAATTTGCAGATATTCGCGAGCTGCGGCGACCCTATCTCGCCCTAGCTTTACGGCACTTGCTAGCGGCACGAGCTCGATCCTAAATTTACCGTCTATCTTTTGACACCACAGCGAGCTTATCTTTACGCCTAAAATCCCCGCGATCAGGTACGGACCGTAGTTAAAGCTCGCTTCCTTGCCCAGAAATTTCACCCGCGCGGCCTTATCGCCGCCAAGAGGCGTTCTATCGCCCATTATGCCGATGTGCTGGCCGTTTTCGACGATATTTTTTAGCTCCAGCATTGCGGCAACGTCGAGCTCATTGACCAGCATCATGCGCACGCTGCCGTCGTTTTGGCTGATGCGCTTTAGCACTTCGTTAAACTCGCGCGAGTTTTTGTCGTAAACCAAAATCACCATCCTAAAGCCATCGACGCGCGCGCCCAAAGCCTTACAAATTTCGACGTTTCCAAGGTGCGCCGTGAGCAAAATTTGCCCCTTTTGCGCGCCGATTAGTTCGCTTTTTATACGCTCTAGGTCAATGATTTCTAGCTCGCTATCCTTGATCTTGCCTTTCCAGACTCTAAATTTATCGCAAATGGCTCCGCCAAACGCCTCAAAATGGCTAAAAACGCTCGTGTCTTTTAGCGTCTGCGCGCCCGCAAAAACGCTTAAATTTCGTCTAAACGCCGCGATGTTTTCGCGCTCGTTTTTTGAAAATATATAATAAAACCAAACCACGATTTTAACGATAAGCTTTAGTATAAACTCTGGCAAAATTTGCGCTAAAAATAGGCTAAGCCTCAAAAAAAACGCGCCGCCTCTTTCCTGCTTTTTCCACCAGAGATTTTGCTCGGCGTTTTCTTGCGGCTCTACGGAAATTTGAGTGCTTGCCGCGTTTTTTTCACTCAAATTTAGCCCGCACGCTCGCCAAATTTTACTAAGCATAAATTTAGGCAGAGAAAAAAAGCATTTTGCGTGCATGAGGCTGATTAGCGCGTTATCGCGCAACATCTTAAAGTGCGATACGCCGCCCTTTTCGTAGCGCACGTAGGTATCGATCCAGTGCATATCTACGCCCTGTCTAACGGCATTTACGAGGATTTCGATGTCAAATTCCATTCTATTTGTCTTGCTTTTTGCCGCCGCTTTTTTAAGCAGCTCTAAAGGATAGACGCGAAAGCCGCACATAGCGTCTTTGACGCCAAGGCTTAGCGTATTTATCGCGACCCAAAAATTCGTGATTTTCCTACCGTGGACGCGTGATTTTGGCGCGTCATCGCCGTAGATAGGATTTGCGCAGACGATACTTTGCGGGTGTGCCCGGCTCTGCCTCAAAAACTCGCCGATGAGCGCAGCGTCGTGCTGAAAATCGGCGTCGATTTGCAAAACGTGGCTAAAGCCGTGCTTGGACGCAAATTTAAACCCGTCCTTCATCGCGATGCCCTTGCCGCCGTTTTGCGCGCGCGTGAGCAGTAAGATCCCCTCCGTTCGCTCAAGCTCCGCTAAAATTTGCTTACTAGCCTCGTCCGAGCCGTCGTCCACGACGATAACTGGCAGCTCGTAGGCTTTTAGCGCGGCGATCAGGGCTTTGATATTTTGCGGGTGATTGTAAAAAGGCACCAAAAACGCAAATTTATTCAAAGCGCAGCCCTGCCCGTCGAGCATTTTTCGCCGTTGCAAAACAGCTCAAAATAAAGCTTGCCGCCGCGTTTTTCAAAACAAACGCGAAGCAAATCGCCAGGTCTTACAAACTTCATAAATTTTAGATTTTCCACCGTGCTGGTGCCGCTAACGTCGATATCGACGCCGCTAGCTAGCTCAAAGACGTAGTCAAGCTGCACAAATCCTGGCAGCAGCGGTAAATTTGGAAAATGGCTCTCGTAAATCTCAAGCCCCGCGTGCATGATAGCGCTAAATTCGTACTTTTGCGCGTGGTTTTCGAGCCGATCACCGCCCTTGTCAAATTTAACGCAGCTAGCATTTTTGTCGCAGTTTAAACCGCTCTCTAAATTTTGGCCGCTTCCATAACAAATTTTGCCCGCTTCATTTACGCGCCCGCCGCTCCATACGGGTTTGGGACTAGCAAATAGTGCGTTTTCAAATTCGCTTTTTTCAAATTTGCCCTGCTGATTTCGCGGCATTTTTTCTACTATTTTAAAGTATCGGACGCTGTTTTTAAACTCGAGCTTCAAAAGCTCTTTTAGCTCGGCTACCACGCCTTTTTTGCCGATTTTTCTAAATTTTTTAAGCCCCTCGCCGTTAAGCTCCAAAAGCGCGGCGATGCGTTTAAATTTCGGATGCGGCGCGCAGTAGCAGTCCGCGAGCAAGCCGCTTTCTAGCAGCTTTGCTTCGATGCTCTCCATGCTCACGCGCTTGTCGTTTAGCTTGACGATGCGGTCTATCCTGCCTTGTAGCGCGAGGCGTCCCTCGTCGATACTGGCCGCGTCGTTAGTCTGAAAAAACTCGCACCAAGGCGAACTCACGTTTAGCGCGCCTCTATCGTCTAGCCCCGCGTTCACCGCGCCAAATAGCCTAAGCCCGTCGCCGCAGTCTTTTGCCACTATGCCAGTTTCCGTGCTGCCGTAGATCTCGATGATACGCGCGTCGCAGATTCGGCCCAGTTCGCTTCTTAGCTCCTTTTTTAGCGGAGAACCCGCGCTTACGATCCCGCTTAAGCCTTTTAACGCGCTTGCGGCGGGACTTTGAGCGAGAGTTATAAGTAGCACCGGACTAGCGATAAATACGTGATTTGCAAGGTCTAAACCCAAAATCGCCTCGGGGTAGTTTAGCTCGTCCGCGATGACACGAGCGCCAAGAATTAGCGGCAAAAAAACCTTAAACGTAAGCCCAAACATATGCCTGTGCGAAACGCTCGAAAAAAAGGTATTTCGCTCGCTAAAATTTAGCTCGCTGGCTAAATACTCGCTCTCTTTTATCATCTGCGCGAGCGTTTTTTCTATCATCTTGCTCTTGCCGCTAGAGCCCGAAGTTTGCAGGTAAAATTTAGCCTGCGGATCAAATTTAAGCCCCTTTGCGGGCTCGTTTGCAAGAAAATTTAAAAAATTTTCGTCGTTTACGGCGGTCAAATTTGCCTCATAGATCGGCTTTGCCAGCACGCAAGGTGCGGCGCCCGCCAAAAGCGAGCCGAAAAACGCGGCATAAAATTTAAACGCATCATCGATGTAAATTTGCAGCTCTTTTATGCCGTTTTTTTCTAAAAACGCGGCAAATCTAAGGCACGCGTCAAAGACGTCGCGAGAGTCGTCCGTAAATCTAAAATTTTTTAAATTTTCCTCAAAGCTCATTATTTTTTATAAATCTCTTTCTAAATAAAATTTCCCCGAAAAACAGCGCCCCCATCAGCGCATAAGAGACCGCGCCGCTATAAACGCTCCAGTAAAATTTATCTTTCATCAAGGCTAGCGCGAGCGAGAATGCGGCGTTAAAAACAAAAAATGCGCACCAAATTTTGGTCAAATTTCGCGTATAGACCACGCCTTTTTCGTCCAAATTTGGCTCTTTTAGCCTTGCGATTTTGGTGATGACGGCCTCGTTTTTTAGGCTAAAAGCAAAAAACGCCAAAAACGCCAAACTCACCAAAACAGGGTAAAGATACGCCAAAAATCCGCCTCTAAAAATCATACAAACTATGAAAAAAACGGCGGCAAGGGTGCTAAGCTTTCTCTCAAAACCGCTTGAATACGCCGCGCGCGCTATCC
>CALIWP010000120.1 GCA_938046705.1 uncultured Campylobacter sp.
TTAACCAGACTGCTTTTACCGCAGCCTCGCGCACCCCACAGTATCGCGTGATTTGCACCATTGCCCTCTAAAAAATTTCGCGTATTTTCTACGAGCTCTTCTTTTTGCTTTTCGATACCGATAAGCCCCTCAAGCTGCGTAAAATCAACGTCTATCACGCCCTTTAAAGCGCCAAATTTACGCCTATAAATCGCTGCGGCAGTCGTATTCCAGTCTATCATTTTTCCGCCCGTCCTTTGTTTAGTTTTCTAAGATAGATCAAGATCTCCTCTATCACGTCATCATCGTCTTTGCTCTTTGATTTTAGCCTGGTTTGCTCGCCGTTTTGCGCGGTTAGCACGATATTTTGCTCGGCGTTTGAGATAGCTTTAAAGCCCGCTTTTATAGCTAGAATTTTAATTATAATGAGGCTTAAAAACTGCTTGGTGTAGATGTCTGGCTTACCGAATCTATCCTCGATCTCGCCCTCTATCTCATAAACCTCGGCCACCTCTTTGCACTTGCTAAGCCGCCTGTATAGCTCCAGGCGCAGCCTATCCTCGCCGATAAACTCCGAGTTTAAAAACGCATTAATGCTAAGCTTCAGGTCGATCTTTGCGCTTTCAAAGCTCTCTTTATTTAGCAGTTTATTTATCTCTTCTTCGAGCATTTTGATGTAGAGCGAGTAGCCGATCGCCTCGATATGGCCGCTTTGAGCTTCGCCGACGAGGTTGCCGCCGCCTCTGATTTCTAGATCGTGATAGGCTAGCACGCTGCCAGAGCCCAAAAACGAGTTGCTCTCAAGCGCAACTAGGCGTTTTAGAGCGTCCGCGCTTAGGGCGTTTTTGTCTTCGACCAGGAAGTAGCAATACGCCTGCTTGTCGCTCCTGCCGACGCGTCCGCGCAGCTGATGTAGGTCTGCGATACCGAATTTATTCGCGCCCTCGATGATGATAGTGTTTACGTTTGGTAGATGTATGCCGCTTTCTACGATGCTGGTGCTTAGCAGCACGTCGTACTCGCCGTTTTCAAACTTCATCATCTCCTCTTCGGTCGTTTTGGCGTCGATCTTGGAGTGTAGCGTGAGGATGCGCAAATTTGGCATTATGTCTAAAATTTGCTTTTTTGCCTGAGGCATCGTGGCGATGTGGTTGTGGATATAAAAAATTTGCCCGCCGCGGCGCAGTTCGCGCATGATGGCCTCTTTTACCGCCTTTTCGTCCCACTCGCGCACGCTAGTTCGCACGTCTAGGCGCGAGCTTGGCGGAGTTTGTAGCACCGAGTAGCCTTTGACGCTTGAAAGCGCCATATTTAGGCTGCGCGGTATCGGCGTCGCGCTCATAGATAGCACGTGCGAGGCGCTTGAAATCTCTTTTAGTTTTTCCTTTTGCTTGACGCCGAATTTATGCTCCTCGTCGATGATGATGAGGCCTAAATTTGAGGGCTTTACCGATAAAAGCGAGTGCGTACCAACGCAAACACAAGGTTGCCCCGCCTCTAGCGCCTTAACCGCGGCCGATTTTTCCTTTGTGCTTGTGAAGCGATCGAGCTTAAAGACGCTAACGTCAAATTTGCCCAGCCTCTCTTTTAAGCTTTTAAAATGTTGCGAGCTAAGAAGCGTCGTCGGTACGAAAAATAGCGCCTGAAAGCCCGATTTTACGCATTTAAATATCGCGTTCATAGCAACCTCGGTTTTACCGAATCCCACGTCGCCGCTAAGCAACCTATCCATCACCTTGCCGCTTTTTAGGTCGTTTGCGATGTCGCTTGATGCGCGCTCCTGATCTCTCGTGTAGGCAAAGCACGCGTTTTGCAAGAAATTTAGATACTCCGCATCATCTTTTGCGATGATCTCGCCGCGGATGAGCTCACGCTGGGCGGCTAGTGAAATAATTTTTGACGCGATGACGAAAAGTTTGGCTCTAACTTTTTCTTTTATCTTGGCAAAATTTGCCTTGCCCAGGCGATCTAAAACCGCGATACTGCCGCTGCTTGCGACGTATCTATCGATCAAATTTAGATGCTCGACTGGCAAAAGCAGCTTGTCCTCGTTTTGATAAACGATCACGACGAACTCGCGCGTCCTGCCTAGCACCGTTAGCTTTTCAAGCCCCGTAAATTTGCCGATGCCGTACTCCTCGTGCACGACGTAGTCGCCGGCTTTTAGCTCGTCGATCACTAGGCTTGGCTTTTTGGCGCGCTTTTTCTTTTCAAATTTGTTTAGCGAGACGATGATTTCGCTTGGTGAAACCAAATTTAACGCTGCTTCGGTTTGCACGAACTCTACGTTTTGATATTCGCTTAAATTTAATGCGTTAAAAAGCCCCTCGTTACGCGCTAAGACTTTGATTTTTTTATTTTTATTTAGCTCGAAAAAATCGGCGTTTAAAGTTACGCTTAAATCTTTATAAACTTTAGCCGCGGGCAAGACGGGCAAATTTGCCACCTCGCCCAGATCCCGCTCAAAGCCGTCAAATTTTTTCGTTAAAACCGTTTTAAATTCGCGCGTGTAGTCGATAAATCCATCTATCGCCCAAAATCCGAGCGTCTTTAGATCGCTGATTAGCGCGTCCGTTTGCATATCTTTTATTTTTTCGGATGTTTTTTCAAACTCGGCCTCGCCCAGAGCCGCGATAAAAGGCGAAATTTCAACGCTTTTTAGCTCGGTTTTGTTTGAAATTTGCGTTTGCGTGCTGTAGTGCCTGATGCTCTCTATCTCATCGTCAAAAAGCAAAATGCGGTTTGGCTCCTGCGCGCCGACGCAAAAAACGTCGATGATCTCGCCGCGAACGCAAAACTCGCCCTCGCTCTCCACGATACCCACCGCCTCGTAGCCAAAGCGCAGTAGCTTTTGGGCTAACTCTTTGGGATCGATTTTGTCGCCGAAATTTAGAATGAGCTTTTGTAGATGTTTTTTGCCTGGAAGTTTGTTTAGAACCGTGCAAACAGGGCTGATAAGAACTTTTTTGCCTTCAAATTCGTAAAATTTAGCTAACTCGGAGGAGAGCTCAAAAAGCTCGGCGCTAAAGCTACGCAGATCATCGCCCTCGCGCGCCCTAAAATCGGGCAACCTAAAAGCTCTAAGCCCGGCAAATTCCGCCGCGCTAAGAGCCGCGATAGCTTCCTTATCATCCTCGCAGACGAGCAGCTGCGCATCGCCTCCGTTTAAAAAATACTCAAAAACCTCACTTTGCACCGCGGTACCTTTTTAAGAAGGCTTCCACGAGGTAAAACGACCCAAATGCCAGATACTCCTCATCCGCGCGCACATCCGTAAAGTCCGCAAACTCCATACCGAGCTCGCGCAAAGCCTCTTTTACCTGCGCCGTCGCAAGCTCGCGACCCGGCGTCTCGTACTCGATAATGTAGGTTTTTTTAACGATCGGTTTGATGGCCTTTAGGACGGCTTTTATATCCTTGTCGGCAAAGGCGTTAAAGATCAAATTTAGCTTTTTGCCCGCAAATTTTTTAGCTAGAGCTTGCGCCGCCATCTCATTGTGCCCGACGTCGATCGTTACGTTTGGCGCGATCTTTTCGCAGCGTCCGCTAAGATCTAGCGCACCCAAATTTGCTAAATTTAAGCTAAACCCAAGTTCCTTAAACGCCGAAGAGCTGAGAGTCAAATTTGAGCGCAAAAACTCGGGCAAGCCGAATTTTTCCGTGTAAATTTTAATCTCATTTTTATCATCGTCGCTTAAATTTTGGGAGGCAAATTTGAGCGTCGCACCCTTTTTGGCGGCGATCTGCCTAGCGATACCTACGCAAAGCTCGTTCATATCGTCGTTCATCAAAGCAGCGTCTGCCATCGCGTTAAATTTAGTCGTCGCGATCTGCTCTAGCGTGTCGCCAAGCAGCGCCGTGTGGTCAAAACCGATCGGAGTAAAGAGGCTAAGGTGCTTGTCAAATACGTTCGTAGCATCAAATTCTCCCCCAACGCCAGCCTCACAGACGAAAAAGTCGCACCCCTCAAAAAGCGAAGCGCAAAGCAGCGTCGCGTACTCGAAATACGAAAGCGAGCGCGCGACCTCGGGGGGCAAAATTTTAATCAGCCTCTCGTGAGCCGTCTCGAGCGCGTCTGCGCTAGCTACGGCGCCGTTCATCCAAAATCTCTCGCGAAACTCGAAAATATGGGGGCTCGTATAGTGTCCGACGCTATGGCCGCGAGCGAGCATCTGCGCTAAAAATCGCCCCGTGCTACCCTTGCCGTTCGTGCCGATTAGATGGATGATTTTTGGTATTTTAAACGCGCCCTGCACGAATTTAAAGGCATTTGGCATACGCGCGCGGTTGATTTCCTTATAAAAAAGGGGTTTGTTTTCTAAAAAATATTCTAGTTTCATTAAATTTTAGGCATCACCTGATCTCTACCGTTTTGCTTAGCCTGATATAGCATTTTATCCGAAGCTTCTAATACGGCTGCTTGACTTTGATTTTGGCTGCGTATAGCAACGCCGCAACTCACCGTAACGCTAATGCGCTCGTCTTTGTATAAAAATTTGGAGTTTTTGAGCACATCGCGCACCTTGTCCGCAAACTCTATACTCTGTGCTATATCAAACCCCGGCAACAAAACCACAAACTCCTCGCCGCCGTATCTAGCTACGAAATCGACTTCCCTAGAGTTACCCCTAAGAGTTTTTCCTACGCTTGCTATTATTACGTCGCCGGCGTCGTGCCCGTATATATCGTTTATATTTTTAAAATGATCTATGTCAAAAAAACACACGGCATAGTCGGCATTTTGTTGTAAAAAATCAATCTCTAAACGCCCAAGCTCTTCCATTAACGCTTTTTTAGTCGCTGTTTTAGTTAAAAAATCCTCTTTACTCTCGGCTTTCGCGCTTTCTAGCTCTACTTCCAGCTTGCTCACTTTTGCTTGTAACTCTTTTATAGTTTGCTGATCGCTTAGCATCTGCTCGCCCAATTGCTTAACCTCAACGTCCAAGGTATCGGCGATATTTTTTAACTTATCCCTGATCCCCTCAAAACTATCTTCGCTTAAATTTATCGAATTCAGATCGTTTTTGATAAACTGCATCTGGCTTGAACTTTTAGAAGAACTGCTGATTAGGCTTGCTATTTGCTCGTTTATGCCGTCCAAAACCTTATCTAGCGATCCGACTTTCGTAGAAACCTCGGCCCTATCAAGCTCGATACGCTTTTTGGTCAAATTTTCTATATTTTTTCTAACCGAGAAATCTTCTAAAAGCTTTGGATCGCTTTTTAAAATTTTATTTACTTTTTCTATCTCGCCGTCGATTTTATCGGTAATAGAAGGCCTTAGCATATCCGATACGAGCGGAACTAGTTTTTCGCAAGCCTGCTCTTTCGTCAAAACATCCTCAAGCTCAGCAACGATATCTCTCAGGTCACTAAAATTTTTAACGCCGTAAACGCCCAATCTTTTCAAAAAACTATCGTCGTAATCAGTCAAAAAATCGAACCATTTGTCTTTTATTCTATCTATAGCTTGCGCATCTAGTCTTCTATTTAGAGCTTCGGAGCTAGCCTCGGCTAAATTTTTAGCATTTTTATTATGTAGCGAAGCTACGGCTTGAAAAACCTTTTTATTCATAGCCACAAGAGCATTTATTAGTTTTGGATACTCGGCAAGGCCGGGCGAATTTAGCCTAGCCGCCATAAAAGCAAAAAGCTCGTCCAAGTTTCTTACGTTTTTTTGTTTTAGTTGCGCCTTAAGCTCGTCGTTTAGGCGAGCCGAGTATTTTTCAAGCTTCTGGCAATCAGGCACTATTACGCCGTTTTTTTTCGCTATCTCGCAAAAAACCTCGGCGTAGTTATCCGGAGTTAGCATGAGCCCGCGCTCTTTCATGGTCTGGATTGATTCTTTTATGACTTGGCTGACGCTAGTCGCCATTTTTTAGCCCTTTTACCGCAAGCACGGCGATATATTCGTCAAAAGCCTCCTGCGAAGCCTCTTTTATAGCGTTATATTTTTCGCTCTCGCTGATAACGCCGTCGGCAAATCTAGTATCCCTTACTTTTTGGGAAACTGTAAAGTCGTGCTCGCCCGAAGTCGTCACCGATAGTGTTTTGCCGCCTTTTAACTTAGTGTCGAAATTTAGCGCTAGTATCGCTTTATACGAAGTTACATAGCCATTTTCATCGTATAACAACGCTTGATAGTTAAGCGATTTGATCGAGACGGTTATGGTGGTTGGCTCGTTTTTATCGTAGCTTATGCGTTTACCTAGCCTTGTTACGATACCCTCTAGTACGCTATCTTTGATCCAAACGCTGTTTTTAGGCTCTTCTTTGCTTATTAGCACGTTTACGTATACACGGTCGCCCATTATGTTGTTCGTGATCTTTGAGACGGGCTTATAGCCGCATCCAACCAAGATGAAAGTCGCCAAAAGTAGTAAAAATTTTATCTTCACGATTTAGCCTTTTATTACGAAATTTACGAGTTTGCCGTTCACGTAAATTTGTTTGATTATTTCTTTTCCTTCTAGCCATTTAGCCGCACTTTGTCTAGCTAGAGCCAAAACCTCGTCATCGCTCGCGCTGCTTGGCGCTTCAAATTCGCCGCGCCTTTTGCCGTTAACAGTAATAGCCAAATTCAAGCTATCTTTTTCGAAAACCTCGTCTAAAATTTCTATTTTCGTAAAATTCGCCCTGCCAAATAGCTGCTCGCTAAGCTCGTTTGCGACATGCGGTACGATAGGCTCGAGCAAATTTAAGATGATAAAAAACGCTTCCGTCGTTACGTCCTGATTATCCTGCGCATTTACGGCGTTTAGAGCTTCCATGCAAGCAGCGATTAGGGTATTAAAGGTAAAATTTTCCTCATAAACGTCGTTTGATTTTTTAAGCGCCTCGTAAACCTTCATACGTGCGTATTTTTCTTCTTTACTCAAATTTGCGTGCGCTATCTGCGGGATTTGCGCGCATTTTTTTACGCCCGAGCTTCGTTCGTACAAGCGGTTTAAAAATCTAAAGGCACCCTCGACAGCGCTGTCGTTCCACTCAAGTTCTTTTTGCGGAGGCGCGGCAAATAGGATAAAAAGCCTCGCCGTATCGGCGCCGTATTTATGTATGATGTCGTCGGGATCGACCACGTTGCCTTTACTTTTACTCATTTTTTTGCCGTCTTTTAGCACCATGCCTTGAGTGAGTAGTCGCTCAAACGGCTCATCGTCTCTGAGGTAGCCTAGATCTCGCAAAGCCTTTTGGAAAAATCTCGCGTAAAGCAGGTGCAAGATCGCGTGCTCGATACCGCCGATGTACTGATCCACATTCATCCAATAATTCACGCTTTTTTCGTCAAATGCGCGTTCCTGCCACGTTTTTTCGTCGCTCGCGTATCTAGCGAAATACCAGCTACTCTCAAAAAACGTATCCATCGTATCGGTCTCGCGGATAGCCTCGCCGCCGCATTTTGGACACTTTACGTGTTTCCAGCTCTCGTGCTTATCGAGCGGATTTCCCTCGCCCGTTATCTGCACGTCGTCAGGCAGCGTCACCGGTAGATTTTCGATCTTTTCAGGCACAACGCCGCAGCACAGAGTGA
>CALIWP010000121.1 GCA_938046705.1 uncultured Campylobacter sp.
TCGCAGGGCTAGCAAACGTGAGCCTAAGCGAGCTTGAGGTGGACGCGAAAATTCAATTTCGCGATATGATAACGACCGAGGAGATACAGCAAACCCTCATCAAAACAGCTGTCGAAAAAATCGACATCGATCGCCCGAACTGGACCTTCGTCGCCGCTAGACTATTTTTATACGACCTTTACCACAAGGTCACGGGCTTTAGCGGTTACAACCACCTGCGCGACTACCTACAAAAGGGCGAAAAAGCAGGCCGCGTCATCCCTGGGCTAAAAGAAAAATACGACCTGGACGACCTAAACGGCTACATAAGGCCTGAGCGCGACTTGCAGTTTGCATATCTTGGTATCAAGACGCTATACGACCGCTACCTCATCAAAGACCGCAGCGGCGCTCCGATAGAGCTACCGCAGCAGATGTTTATGGCGATCGCGATGTTCCTCGCGCAAAACGAACTAGACTGCCAAGGCTGGGCGAAGAAATTTTACGACCTCATATCTAAATTTGAAGTCATGCTCGCCACTCCTACGCTCTCAAACGCCCGCACGACGCGCCATCAGCTAAGCAGTTGCTACGTGGGAAGTACGCCCGATAATATCGAGGGGATTTTTGATAGCTACAAAGAGATGGCCTTACTTAGCAAATTTGGTGGCGGTATCGGCTGGGACTGGTGCAAGGTGCGCGCTATGGGCGGCAGCATCGACGGACATAAAAATGCAGCCGGCGGCATCATACCATTTTTAAAAGTAACAAACGACATCGCAGTAGCGGTTGATCAGCTAGGCACAAGAAAGGGTGCGATAGCCGTCTACGTCGAGCCGTGGCACATGGACGTTAGCGATTTCCTGGATCTGCGCAAAAACTCGGGCGAGGAGCGCCGCAGAGCGCACGAGCTGTTCCCTGCGCTTTGGATAAACGACCTTTTCATGAAACGCGTAAAAGAAAACGCGCGCTGGACTCTCTTTGATCCCGCGGAGGTCGCCGATCTGTGCGATCTATACGGCGATGAGTTCGAGGCTCGATACATAGCATATGAAAACGACGAAAAGATCCAAAAAAACGTCGTCATGGCAAAGGAACTGTGGAAGAAAATTTTAACTAGCTATTTTGAATCAGGCATGCCGTTTTTGTGCTTTAAAGATAACGCAAACAAAGCCAATCCAAACGACCACGACGGCATCATCAGGAGCTCAAATTTATGCACCGAAATTTTCCAAAATACGCAACCGAACTACTACAAGATCAAGATCACGTTTGATAACGGCACCGAGCGGCTATTTGACGAAGAAGAAGACGTCACGGTCGATAGCGGTATAACCAAAAAGGCCAAAAAGCTAAGCGCGCTAGATAGTATCGGCGGCGAGCAAATTTTCATCGTCGAAAAAGAAAGCCTCGAGGGCAAAACCGCCGTGTGCAACCTCGCGAGCATAAATTTAAGCAAAATCAACAAAAAAGAGGACATCGAGCGCGTCGTGCCGATCGCCGTACGCATGCTAGATAACGTCATCGATCTAAATTTCTACCCGCACAAAAAGGTCAAGCACACCAACCTAGCCTCTCGCTCGATCGGCCTTGGCGTCATGGGCGAGGCGCAGATGCTAGCCGAACGCGGCGTGAAATGGGGCAGCTACGAGCACCTAGCGCTGATCGATAGCGTGATGGAAAATATTAGCTATAACGCCATCTACGCCAGCTCAAATTTGGCAGTAGAAAAGGGCGTGTACCCGCTTTTTGAAGGCTCGAAGTGGAGCAGGGGAGTGATGCCTATCGACACGGCAAACGCAAACGCCAAAGCGCTTCTAAACGACAGAGGCGGGCTATTTGACGAGAACGCCTGCGACTGGAGCAAACTACGCGAAAAAGTCAAAAAAGACGGCATGCGAAACGGCTATCTGATGGCGATCGCGCCGACGTCGAGCATCAGCATACTCGTGGGCACCACGCAGACGATCGAGCCCGTGTATAAGCGCAAATGGTTCGAGCACAACCTAAGCGGCATGATACCAAACGTCGTGCCAAATCTCAGCCCTGAGACGTGGCAGTTCTACACGCCTGCCTATGAGCTAGATCAGCGCGTGCTCGTGCGTGCCGGCGCCATCCGCCAAAAGTGGATCGACCAGGGGCAAAGCCTAAATATTTTCATGAGTCTAGACAAAGCTAGCGGCGGATATCTGAGCGAAATTTACACTCTCGCGTGGGAGTTGGGACTAAAATCGACCTACTATCTACGCTCCGAAAGCCCGTATAGCGAAAAGCTAAACAACGTCGCCGATCGCTCGATCGAGTGCGAGGGGTGTCAGTAGAGAACTTTTTGTAATAAGATGTTTGATTTGTTTTCTTATTTTGGAGTAATAAAGCTATGAAAGTATGACTGTTATATTTTATAAAATATGTTTATAGAATTTTAAAAAATAAAGATACTTATTCTATTCTTGGCAATATTGCAACTATTATTGTTGTAATATTGCAACTATTATTGTTGTAATATTGCCATATACGGGCATATTTGCCAACATTTGAAATTAAAATGTTAGAAAATTATTTTATTGATTATAAGGAAAGAAATGGAATAAAAAGTACATTAAATATAATTTATGGTACTTTAAGAGGTTATGGTAGTTATGGTTATTTAACTTATGATCATTTTAAATTTTACTTAAAAGATTTAATGATATTTTTTAACAGTGTTTTAGAAATTCAAAAGGAAGAGTTATTTGAAAATTTTTATTTAGTTAATTTATTTTCAAATAATATAAATAAAATGTAACAGTAGGAGCTGAAAATGGCAAAATACAATATTGATAAATTTAAAAAAGAATTAGAAAAAAATCCTTTATTAGAAAACACAGTTGAAATAGAAAATACTTTTTTAGGTGGACTTTTATTAAGTGATTTTGAAGAAATAGCAAAAGTATTACCAAAAGTAAAACCAACTGATTTTTGTGATAAATTAAATGCAGCTTGGTATGAAGGTGTAATTGATTTCTTTTCTAAAAATACTCCTATTGAAGGAATATCTTTATTAGATTATGTTGCTAAACATTCTGAAATAAAATTTTCGCTAGAAGTTTTAACAAAAAAATTAAGTGAATATTATGATTTAGCTAGTACATTTAATTTAATTACATTAGCTGAAAATATTGTAGAAAGAGCTAATAAAAGAAGATTATATGATGCTAGTAAAAAAATGGAAGAGTTAGCAAATGATATAACAGTTTCAAGTCAAGATGCACTTGAACTTGCTGATGAGTTATTAAAAGGTGCTACCATAGCAACAACAAAAAATGATATTTCTTCTTTAAGAGAATTAGCATTAGATGCTTTAAAAGAATTTGATAAAATAAATAATGAAGGAATTTTAAAATCTGGTTATAAGACTGGATTTGATGAATTTGATTATATGCTAAATGGTTTAAATACTTCTGATTTAATTATAATTGCTGGTAGACCTGCAATGGGAAAAACAGCTTTTGCTTTAAATTTATTGACTGGATTTGCAAAACATAATCCAGATAAAAAAGCACTTATTTTCTCATTAGAGATGGGAAAAGAACAATTATTTACAAGATTACTTTCTATGGAAAGTGAAGTTAGTAATAATATTTTAAGACAAGGAATTTTGGATGATCAAAACTCATTCAAAATGGGAATGGGAATTAGTGAATTAGGTGGATATAATATTAAAATTGTCAACGAAGCACAATTAACTCCAACTAAATTAAGAACTATAGCAAACCTTGAAAAAAGATTATATGGACTTGATTTTATTGTTGTAGATTATCTTCAACTTATGTTTTGTAATGA
>CALIWP010000122.1 GCA_938046705.1 uncultured Campylobacter sp.
GAGTTAAATTTAAGCCAAGTATTTTTATCGCGCGGCGCACAAAGGATCAAATTTGAGCAGAAACTACGACGAAAATCCGCTAGTTTTACAGGACGATTTTTACCGCATCGCACTTGGCTGCGCATTTTTATTTAGTGCTAACCTTTTTTTATGGCGTTTTTGATATTTTTTAGCGGCATGGTAGATTGACAAAGCGGCTCATTTTGGGAGGTTTTTAGGGCAGAGGTGATGCGATACCCTAGGTTTGCTTCGATGTTTGGTAGCGGTATTCTTATGAATATTTTAGCCGCCGACGACCTAATCAAAAAACTCAAAAATCCCTCGCTCGTTTACCTTTACGAGGATAAAATTTTCCAAACCAAAAAGGGAGTAACGATAAATTTGACGGATGTACGCGAAATACAAAAATCGCCCTATCAAATTTTAGGAGCGATACCGAAAAATCCACTTTCCGCGATAGTGATCCCGTTTATGTTCGTCTTGGCCGCATTTATTTTTTATGCGCTGATTTTTTTCGCCAAATGCGTGCTCAGAGCCTTTGACAAAGACGTAAATTTAATCTACTTTTGCAACCTTGCCCTATTTAGCCAAACAAGCGTTATAAATATTTATTTCATCTCAAAATCAGACTACGCCGCGGTGCGGGAGTATTTTAGGGTGAAACTAGACGCCGATATCGCGAAGACGCCTTGGACGATCAAATTTTACGACGCCAGAAACATTCAGCAGCCTTAAATTTGACGCTCGTTCTCGTCTTTATCTCGCGTCAAATTTATCCGAGCAAGGATACAAATTTATCCCGAGTGGTGCAAAATTTGGATTAATTTCTCCAAATTTTCACTCAAAATGCAAAAATTTTAATTTTTAAATTTTCTAAAACCTTAAGAAATCAAACTAAGTTTAGGATATATTTTATCTTTTTATCTCAAATTTGACCGAAAAGGCGATACTTTGCTTATTTGATAAGGAATTTCAATATATAAACTCTATCAAAAACCGCTTAAATTTGAAAAAACTAAGCTAAAATTTTAATCAAAAATTTATAAAATTTGTTATATTATCGTCGCGAAAATAAAAGGGATAAAATATATCCTAATTGATAAAGGTCAAGCGTGAGAGTATATCTAGACAACAATGCCACGACGATGGTCGATCCCGAAGCTTTCGAGCTTATGAGGCCGTTTTTTTGCGAAAAATACGGCAATCCAAACTCGCTTCATAGATTCGGCTCCGAGACACACCCGGCGCTTCGCCGCGCGATGGATCAGCTCTATGCGGGCATAAACGCGAGCGATAACGACGACATCGTGGTCACGGGCTGCGCCACCGAGAGTAATAACTGGGTGGCTAAGGGCGTATTTTTCGATCATATATTAAATAAAGACAAAGACCACGTCATCATTAGCGCCGTCGAGCATCCGGCGATCTCGGCGACGTTCGAGTTTCTCAAAAAATACGGCGTTCGCGTGAGCCGCGTGCCAGTAAACGAAAACGGCCTACTCGATCCAAACGACCTAAGAAAGCTCATCGACGACAAAACAGCGCTCGTTAGCATTATGTGGGCAAATAACGAAACGGGCACCATTTTCCCGATAAAAGAGTGCGCGACAATCGCTCACGAACACGGCGCCCTGTTTCACACCGACGCGACGCAAACCGTCGGCAAGATCAAGATAAACGTGCGCGAGATGGGCATGGACTTTATGAGCTTTTCGGCGCATAAATTTCACGGACCAAAGGGCGTGGGCGGCCTGTATATCAAGGACTCGCAAAAGCTAACGAGCCTGCTTCACGGCGGCGAGCATATGGGTGGCAGACGTAGCGGAACGCTAGATGTCGCGGGCATCGTCGGTATGGCGCAAGCGCTGGAAAATAGCAACAAACTAATCGAGTTTGAAAACCTGCACGTTAGACGCCTGCGCGATAAACTCGAGGACGCGCTGCTAGAGCTGCCAGACGTCTCAGTCGTAGGAGACCGCGCTCACAGGCTGCCAAACACCATCCTGGCCGCCATAAAAGGCGTCGAGGGCGAGGCGATGCTGTGGGATCTAAATCAGGCCGGTATCGCGGCATCTACGGGCTCGGCGTGCGCGTCCGAGACGCTAGAGAGCAACCCGATAATGGAAGCCATCGGAGCTAGCAGCGATCTGGCGCATACGGCGCTAAGGCTGTCGCTGTCAAGGTTTAATACCGAAGAAGAGATCGACTATGCGATAGAGCATATCAAAAAGGCGGTGGAGAGGCTAAGGGGCATATCAAGCACGTACGCCTATAACCCTAACAGCAAGTAGCGGCTTGTCTTTTGAGCGCTTTTTGCGGAGCTTGCTAAAATTTAGCTCGGCGGACTACTTGTCCAGCCTACGCTAAATTTTACCTGCGCAACCCCAAAAATCATCTCAAAATACTTTGCCTTAACAATTTAAATTTCATAAATTTGGTTCAAATTTGGGTTTTTGAAAGCCCAAATTTGAGTTAAATTTAAAAGGAAGCGGGCGGCAGTATTTTTGGTTTAGACGAGGCAAAATCAACCGAAGCAAGGGCGCGGACTAGTCGTCCGTAACCGCAGCTGAGCGAGATTTTAACGAAGTATAAAGCAAAAAGACAACGCCTCTAAAAAGGAAATAAAATGGCAAAAAATAATCTAATAGGCGGCTCCATCTGGGACGAATACTCCCAAAACGTCCAAAACCGCATGAACAACCCGAAATTTATGGGCGAGATCACCGAGGACGAGGCAAAAGCAAGAGGCGGCAAGCTCATCGTGGCGGATTTTGGCGCCGAGAGCTGCGGCGACGCGGTGAGGCTATATTGGCTCGTGGATGAGAAAACCGACCGCATCATGGACGCTAAATTTAAGAGCTTTGGCTGCGGTACGGCGGTGGCGAGCTCCGATACGATGGCTGAGCTTTGCATCGGTAAGACCGTGGACGAAGCGGTCAAAATCACCAACATCGACGTGGAAAAAGCAATGCGCGATACCCCGGACGTCCCTGCCGTCCCGCCGCAAAAGATGCACTGTTCGGTCATGGCCTACGACGTCATCAAGGCCGCCGCAGCGCAGTACAAGGGCGTGGATCCTGAGCATTTCGAGGACGAGATCATCGTGTGCGAGTGTGCGCGCGTGAGCCTAGGCACGATCAAAGAGGTTATCCGCCTAAACGATCTACACACGGTCGAAGAAATCACGCAGTACACCAAAGCAGGCGCCTTTTGCAAGTCCTGCGTGCGCCCTGGCGGACACGAAAAGCGCGAGTATTATCTCGTGGACATCCTCGCAGACACCAGAGCCGAGATGGAGCAGGAGAAAAAGCAAGCCGTCATCGACGCGCAGGTTTCAGGCAAATTTGACGACGTGAGCTTTGAAAATATGACCGTCGTGGGCCAGCTAAAGGCCATCGAGAGCGTCATAGATAGAGATGTTCGCCCGATGCTGATGATGGACGGCGGTAATATGGAAATCCTCGATTTGCAAAAAGACGCCGAGGGTAAATTTGACGTCTATATAAGATATATGGGTGCTTGCAGCGGCTGCGCGAGCGGTGCGACCGGCACGCTATACGCGATCGAAAACGTGCTTCAAGAAAACCTCAGCCCAAACATCCGCGTTTTGCCTATCTGATCTGCTTTGTATGGCAAATTTGACGCGGATTGGGGCTCAAATTTGATTAAATTCGGGCGGTTAATTTAGCCGCCCTGCTCTATTTTCACTCAAATTTAACCCAAAAAATGTTTGTCCCGAATTCCAAATTACGAAATTAAATTTTTCTACTTCATTTATCAAAATACCTAAAATTCCGATAAT
>CALIWP010000123.1 GCA_938046705.1 uncultured Campylobacter sp.
ACGATCTCGATTTCAAATAATAAATTCTCTTTGCCCCTCGATGTATAGGGGCTTTGAGGCACTTTTTCCTCGCTTCTTAATAGTATTTATAATAATAAATAGGCGACTTTCTAAAATCTACAAAGCGCCAATCAAAATGCAACTTCAAAAGGCGAGTAAAGCAATGCACACTAAAGGCACGGTGGCGGCTGTTTTTTGTTTTTTCGAGCTTGCGGGTTGTGCGAACGGGTGGCTAACTGTCAAGGGCGGATTTTTAGAGGCGAGATTTTCGAGCCCTTAAAATCCTGCTCGTCTCGACCCTTGACGGTTTGGCCGCACGGCTCGCTACAATGCCCGCATAAAAGCGAAAATGCAGAGCGTCGGCTCGTTGCTCTGACGCAATATCCCTTTAGGGTGTTGCGGCACAGCTTACGAGACGGGGCACGAGTTTCGAGTGCCAAAGCGTCCGCCCGTGCCGTCTTTTGTTGCTTATGCTATAAAGTTGTATTTTTTTAACGCTTCGCCGATCAGCTCGAAGTGCCCACTGATACGGCTACGCTTGACCGTGGTATTGGGAAAAAATGGGTAATTTGACAAGCTTGAAAAAACATGCTAACATCCCAACTCAGAACAGGCGGGTAAAAGAATTAGTTTTACGACTTAAGGTTTAACCCTTAAATGGTTTATTTTTTGTTTAATATAAACTCAAAAATAACCTAAAACCCTTTAAGCTTCTAGCTAAAATCTTTTAAAAACGCTACGTTTTCTTTAAAAACCTTAAAAACTTAGGAAGTGAGCTTTTTATACTTCCTGCTTTTGAAAAAGCCTCGATTTTTGGGCTTATTTGGCTAAATCGCAGACCACGCAGGTCGCACCATTGTTCTTATTAACTCCCAAGAAAAACTCTTAAAACCATCAATGATCTGCTAGCCTAAAATGTAACCGTGCAAAAATTAAGTCGATATACACAAATGTTCTTACGATTATCATCATATATCAAAGAGCTTAAGTCTATTAGAGTGTTTTAGTGGCCGCCATACTTCTTTATACGATCAAATTGAAAAAGCGGTTTGCAAATTTAAATAACCGCAAAGAATCAAATCAACAATTTAAGTTTTAAAAATCGCCAAAAAGTAGTCGTCTAGCAAGATAAATTTAATAATCTATTTTTAAAATAAGTGCAAAACAATAGGAAAGGAAATAAAAATCACAAATTTACTAGGCAAGCGCCTGAAGTCAGTCGTAAAATTAAAAAGCAACCGACCCCTTATAAAAGGCCAGTCGCTTAAATTTACCTCGGAGCCAAGCATCAAAATTTAAAAATTTGGCTACGAATTGTGTCCTACATAAAGACCGGTATCGTCGTATTTTTAAGAAAATATCTTGAAGTACCACTCAAAAATATCTCCAAAAAGCCGTTTTCGCCGTATCTGCCCGCCACGATCAGATCAAATCCGCCCTCTTTAGCGCTTCGCAGCAATGCCTCGCCCGGTACCGAAGTCGTGCTAACGACCTCGTAAGTCGCCTGTATGTCGTGCAGTTTTAGGTACTCTTCTAGTTTTTTTAGATTTTCCTCTGCACTACCGTCGCCAGAGTGCGGCATGCAAGTGATACAATGCACTTTTTTAGCTTTTTTTAGCAGTTCGATCGAGCTACTTACGGCGCGCGAGTTTTGCGTCGAACCATTCCAGCTAACTAGGATGTTATCAGCCTTAAAGCTCGTTATGCGCCTTGGTATCGTGATAGCCGTTTTACCGCTTTTTAGCACCGCCGCTTCAAACGTACCCGTGATCTTGCCGTCAAGCGGCACGGCAGCCACTACCATATCGCAAAATTTAGACTCCTGCTCGACCACCACGCTTCTTTTGCCACTTTTGGTGACAAATTTAGCCGTCGTCTTGCCCTCGATCGGCTCGTCGCTGACCTGCACGCCAAGCTCTTCGCAAAGTTTGTGAAAAATAGTCTCGTTGCGCTCGTGCTCGACGCCAAGCTCAGCCTTCGCCGCTTTTAAAAACTCATCGTAAAGAACTCCGCCCCTAAGCGTCATTTTCATATTATAAACGACGCCGGGATCTAGCTGGCAAGCCAAAATCTCGATGTGGCTATTAAAATGCTTAGCGACCAGCAAAGCCCCTCTGATACGCTCTTTTACGTCGTCGCCCGCGCCGATTGGGAAAAATATTTTTTTATACTGCATCGTTTCTCCTTTAAATTTATTGCGCTAGAGAAAGGGAAATTTTGTGCCCTTTTTGCTCGCTGATTTTTACTTTGACCTTATCGCCGGCTTTTAGAGGCGTTTTGATCTTTGAGATATGCAAAAGTCCGTCCACGCCGCCTGGAAGCCCGATAAAGGCACCAAATTCTACCACGCTTTTTACCTCGCCCTCAAATTCGTCTCCGATATTAAACTCAGGCGTCTTGTGAGGCTTGCCGTCTTTGCCGCCTCTTTTGCCGCCAAAGCCCTTGCCGTTATCTTTTGATACTATTTGGATGATGTAGTCTTTAGCCGCGTCGACGCTTGATTTTTGCGCGCCGGCGATCTTTACCTCGCCTTTTTCGCGGTCTAGGTCGATGGCGACGTCAAATTTTTCGATGATCTCTTTTATCGTTTTGCCGGCTTGCCCGATGATATCTACGATCTTGCCCGGATCCACGCTAAAAAGCTCTAGTTTAGGGAGTATATCTTCATTCACGGAGATATTTTCGTTTGCTTTTTCCATCAAATTTAATATATGCAGCCTGCCCTCGCGCGCCTGCAAAAGCGCCTCTTTAAGCACGTCAAGGCTGATACCGCCCAGCTTTATATCCATCTGAAGCGCTGTTATGCCGTCTTTGCTACCTGCGACCTTAAAGTCCATGTCGCCGTCGTGGTCCTCTAGCCCCATGATGTCGGTTAGCACGGCGTGTTTTTCGCCCTCGAAAATTAGTCCCATCGCAACGCCAGCTACTAGTTTTGGCGTATCGACGCCGGCAGCTCTTAGCGCTAAAGAGCCGCCGCAAACGCTAGCCATCGAGCTTGAGCCGTTACTTTCTAAAATTTCGGACACGAGTCTGATCGTATAAGGCGAATTTGCGTCGATGCTAGGCGCAAGCGCGCGTTTAGCGAGGTTGCCGTGACCAAGCTCGCGTCTACCCGGAGCCTTTAGCGGACTGGCCTCGCCGACGCTAAAGCCTGGGAAGTTGTAGTTAAACATAAATTTATCCGTCACGGCGCCTTTTTCCGTTAGCATATCATACATCTGCGCGTCGCCGTCGGTACCTAAAGTCGCCACCACGAGAGCTTGCGTCTGGCCGCGGGTAAAGAGGCAGCTGCCATGAGCGTTTGGTAGGATATTTGTCTCGATGCTGATCGGACGGACTTCTTTAAGTCCTCTGCCGTCGGCGCGCACGCCCTCGTTTATGATCTGCTCGCGGACGATTTTTTTCTTAAATTTAGCTAGGACGTTAGAGACGACCTCCTCCTCCCAGCCCTCTTTTTGAGCTACTTCGTCGGTCAAAATTTGCTTGGCGATCTTTGTTAGCTCGCTGGCACGCTCGCTTTTAGCCATCTGATTTATCGCGGCTTTTACGTCGTTTTTATAAAATTCGTTTAGATAGACGGCGACGCTCTCGTTTTCGATCTCCGGTTTTAGCTCAAGCTGCGCGTCTTCTTTTTTATGCTGGCTAAATGCCTCTTCATAAGCGTTTGAGGCGCGAAGTATGGCTTTACCCGCCTCCGCGATCGCCTCTACGATGAGATCTTCGCTAAATTCGTTCATATCCTGCATCGCTATCACGCCGCCGCCCAAATTTGGATCCATCATAGGATCTAGCGCGATAGGCACTATCTCGTCTTTTTCGGTTGCGATACTTCTCATCTCGATCATCAAAAGTTCGTCTTTAACGCCTGCTACGTAAAGATCGAGTGCCGAAGTTTTTAGCTCGGAGTTGCTAGGGTTTATCACAAATTTATTGTCTATATAGCCTACGCGCACGCCGCAAACAGGCGCATTTACTGGGATGTCGCTAAGATAAAGCGCGACCGAAGCGGCGTTTAGAGCGACGACTTGCAAATCAACCTCGGGATCGCAAGATAGCACCATCACGACGATTTGCGTCGGATATGCGTAGCCCTTTGGAAAGAGCGGGCGCAGCGAGCGGTCGATGATACGCGAAGTTAGCGTCTCAAAATCCCCCGGCTTAGTCTCTCTTTTTACGTAGCCGCCGGGAATCCTACCCGCTGCGTACGTTTTTTCTATGTATTGCACCGTTAGCGGTAAAAAATCCTCGCTAACTTGCGTGTCCTCGCGAGCGACGGTGGCTAAAACGACGGTATTTTTTACGCGTAAAAACACTGCGCCGCTAGCTTGTTTGGCAACCTTGTTTATATCGTAAATTTCAACTTGATTATTGACTTCTATTGAATACTGCATGCCCTGATATCTCCTTGTTTTTGTAATGGTATATAAAATGGGCTCTCCTCTAATATGGAAAGCACGGTTTCTGGTTTTGGTTCGATTTTGTTTTCGTAGTAAAAATCCACTTCGATAAAATTTGCGATCTTGTGCACGGCATAAATTTCATCCACCAGCGGCGCGATAGCTGCGGCTACGTCGGTAGCAATGAGCGGCGTAGCGTAGGTGACTGATTTTACCCGCTCGCGCATGAGCGTTTTTAGGCAGGTTAGCGCTGTAAGACCCGTCTCGCAGCCCTCATCTACGAGCAGGATATTTCTATCCTTTAGATCGCCGATTAGATTGCCTTTTCTAAATTTATAGACGTTTTTTAAGATTTTTTCGTCATATTTGCGATCCGCCTCGCCATAAACGAAATCGTAACTAATGCCAAAGCTCCTAATTAGCTCGTCGTTTAGTACCACGTCATCCTTTTCGCTAACCATCGCGATCTCACACTCCGGGTTATTCGGCGCAAGAATACGTTCGCAAAACAACATCTCATAGCTCAAATTTAGCCCGCGAGCCACGCTATCGACCATGATAACAGAGTCTATAGAGCTACATATTATCAGATATTCGCCTGCAACCAGTTCTTTTTTGGGCAAAATTTCGAGCAACTTTTCGGCTGCTTCGAGCTGGTTTTCAAACATAAGATCCCGGTAATCGCTCATCAGCTACCTTGCGTCGTCTGTCCTACCGAAAAGTCGTAATGCACGCCGCCCATCGGATAGAAATTTATAAAGAAGTAAACACCTCTTGATTTTTTGGCGGCCGTTCCGCTGGTAGTCGTAGTCGGTTCAAGCTCCTCTTCGTAGACGAAGGTGTAGTTCCAGCACTTTCTGCGGTGAGAGACGCCTAGCTGCCACTGCTTGTTATAGTCGCGCTCAAGGTCATACTGAGTACCGCTAAATAGCCTATAGTTATGCGGAAGCTCGACGTAACCGTTTAGGTGCAAGTAGTTTTGTTTTTCCTGCGCATTTTTTCTTTGCATCGTGTGCCAGAGGCTAGCGCCGAATTTATCGTGCGTATAGCTCGCGCCGCTTTGAACTTTTTCAAAGTATTTATTGTCATAAGAGTACTCAAGCCTGTTGTAAAAAGACAAATTCGGTAGCGGATACCAGCCGATGATATTTTTCAAATTTGAGCGCTTGTTTTCTTTAGTGTAATAACCCTGCGAAATCGTATGACGTAAAATTTTCCTACCGTCTTCGTTAAAGAAATACTGCGTCGCTCTAGCCGAAACCTCGTCTCTAGTGTGCTGAGGATTGATAAAGCTCTGATATTTTCGTCCAAGCATGTCGTAGACGTATACGTTGCCATCGTCTTCGGCTGTCTCATATCTATCTGGCAGATCACCTTCATTATAAGCTTTAACTACGTAATCCACGCCCAAATTTAAACTATGATAGAAGCTCTCATAAGCCTTAGCTAAGTCGGTCTGGAGCGAAAATTTATGATAATTTTCTATGTAGTTTGCGCTCCTATCCTCATCTCCGGTCGGACGGTACATTTTCTTTGCATAGTCCACGTGGGTAGCGTATAAATAGTGATAATACGAGAATTTCAGATAATCGTCCGCTAAAGGCAAATGAAATGAAACCGGCAGGTTAAATTCGTACTGCGTCGCCTTTACGCCGATTTTTCTCGTGTAGTTGTGCGAGTGGAGATCGACAGAGTAAAGCACGTTCGGCAAGATAAAGCTATCGGTAAATTTATGATATTGAAAGCTCGGATACTCTTGAAGCGTGTCTTTGTTCTCATTTTTTGAGCCAATTTTTTCAGTGTCTATGTAGTATTTTGCATAAGCACCAAAATAATGATCGTCATTTGCGATGAAGTAGTTAAATTTAGAAGTTACGAGCGAATCATAATCATCATCCCTGCCCTTTAAATTTAAATAATCTATATCATTTAGCTTCGTTGCATCTATCCAAATTCCCTCTTGCAAATCCGCTTCACTAAGGTATCTTATAAGCTTATCTCTTTCGTATTTTAGTCCGATACCTTTATGTGTTTTATTTTTTAGTTCGGCCTTATTTGAAGTCTCTCCTTTTTGCTTGACTTGGTAGCTGTTTTTATCAGTAAATGAGCCAAAGCTGATTTCACCCCTTGAATCAGGCGACTCAGTAAATCTAAACGCACCATAAATTCCAGCACCTCTGTTTGTTCTTATCTGCGGATCAAGCTCGAAGTCCCACTCATTATAAGGTGCAAAATAAATCGGCTGTTTGTAATAAAAGCCTTCAGATTTTCCGTATCCAAGCTCAGGTGGTAAAAGACCTGTTCTTCTTGTGGTATCTGTTGAAAAACCAAAATATGGCAAATAAAAAACTGGCACATTAGCTATACGAAAGACTGGGTTAAAAAGGTGTAAAAATTTGCTTTGTTTATTTAGCATAGCTGAGCTTGAAGTGATACTCCAGTCAGGATCTTGGACATTACAACTTGAAACCATCGCTTTTTTAACTCTATAGTACTCACTATCAGAGCTACTTTCATCGCTTCTCATCCATACTTCCATGTCTTTATTCATCATAAAAAGCGATTCAAAAGCAGTGTCATTATTTTTTAAATTTAGCTTTGCATAGTTTGAGCGAGAGACTTCACTCTTGCCCTTCATCATGTTGACGTTGCCAAATAGCTCGATAACCGAATTATTTTGATCATAAACTGCACAATCAGCTGTCACAAGGTAATCTTGTGAATACACAACAACATTTTTATTAGCCGTAACGATGCCTTTATCTTGCTTTACATCATCAGCCAAAAGCTGCACATCTTGCACAGCTGCACTTAGATTTAAAATACAAACCGGAACTAAAAATAAAATTTTACGCATTTATCACCACTGTTTTTGCTATTTTGTCTTGCCAAGTCTGCCTAGCTGGATTTGCAAATGCCCATGCAAAACCAAGATAAAAACAAGCTTCACTAACCAACCTAAAAATCGCTCTTACCAAGCTTGAAATAAAATTTGGTCTATCTAAAATTTCTACATTAATGCACATCGTCTTTGTTAGCATTTGTCCAAGACTTGCACCATAATACCAAACAAAAAATGCATGATAAATAATCTTTAGTGCGACTATTTGCCAAAAGAAATTTAAAGTCAAATTTCTGGCTTCATCATAGCTCATAACCGACAAAAAGGCATCCCAGTAAATGATCAAAAACAAAAAAGAAACAATACACTCATCAATTGAGTAAGCTAGCACTCTTTTTGAAAATGGCGCTAGCGAAATTTCTTCTTTTTCAAGTTTTTCAACTATCTGCATACTCATTTTAATGCCTGCCAGGCAATATCTTTTCTATAATGTGCTCCGTCAAATTTTACATTTTCGCAAAGCTCATAAGCTCTATCACGTGCCTCTTTTATGCTCTTGGCAGTGGCCACGCAGACTAATACTCTGCCACCATCTGCATAAATTTCTCCATCTTGCTCACTAACACCAGCATAAGCGATGTGGGCATCTTTTACATCATTTAAAACTGAAATTTTAGCTTTTGGGCTACTTTTATACGGATAGTCCTTACTAGCCATTACGACGCCAACTGCAAATTCATCTTTTAAGCTAATAGGCTTTAGCTCGCCCTTTGCAGCATTTAGTAAAATTTCGCTTAGATTTCCGTCAATTAATGGCATCAAGACCTCGCACTCAGGATCGCCAAATCTCACGTTAAACTCAAGCACATAAGGCTCATTTTTCACGATCATCAGTCCCACAAAAAGTACTCCACAAAACGGACTGCCCTCGTTTTTCATTCCCTTTAGC
>CALIWP010000124.1 GCA_938046705.1 uncultured Campylobacter sp.
TGCCTTTTGCGTTTAGCGAGATGAGCGAAGTGCGCTTTATGAAATTTTCGACCCCGAGAGGCGAATAAAATCTCGCGCTACCGCCTGTGGGCAGCGTATGGTTCGGTCCTGCTAGATAGTCGCCCATCGCTTCAGGCGTAAAGTGCCCGATAAATATCGCGCCCGCGTGCCTGATCTGCCTAGCCAGCTCCATCGCGTCGTTTGTCGCGATCTCTAGGTGCTCGGGCGCTAGCTCGTTAGCCAGCCTCACGCACTCATCAAGGTCGCTAGCTACGATGATAGCGCCCTTTTTATCGATGCTAACCTGCGCGATGGGCTGCCTGGCTAGAGTCTTGATCTCATCGTTTATATGCCTTTGCACCGCCGCGCCGAAGGCTTGATTTGGCGTGATGAGCACGGCGCTAGCCATCTCGTCGTGCTCGGCCTGCGAGAGCAGATCCACGGCGATGTGGCGAGGATCGGCGCTCTCGTCGGCGATGACGCAGATCTCGCTAGGACCCGCGATCATATCGATATTTACCTCGCCGTAAACTAGCTTTTTAGCCGTCGCGACGTATATGTTGCCAGGGCCAGTGATGACGTCGGTTTTTTTGATCGTTTGCGTGCCGTAGGCCATCGCCGCTACCGCCGACGCACCGCCAACTTTATAGGCCTCCTTGATACCGCAGACGTGCATGGCGGCTAGAAGTAGCGTATTTACCTTGCCTCCGACGGCAGGCGTGCAGACTACTATCTCCCCAACGCCCGCAACCAGGGCCGGGACGGCGTTCATGAGAAGCGAGCTAGGATAGGCGGCCTTGCCTCCGGGGATATATAGTCCGGCGCGGTCTAGCGGAGTGTACTTTGCGCCTAGCAAAACGCCGTGCTCGTCGTGCTCCATCCAGGTTTTTGGTAGGCTTTTTTCGTGGTAGCTTTTGATGCGCTCAAAGGCTAAATTTAGCGCGTTTCGCAGGCAGCTATCTATGCCGTCGTAGGCCTTTTGCATCTCGTCGGTGCCGATTTTTAGGCTATTTGCGTCGGGTTTCCAGCGGTCAAATTTCTCTATCTGCTCAAAAAGCGCCTCGTCGCCTCTAGCGCGCACGTCATCCAGTATCTGCGAAACGGCTGGCATAACCGCACTCATATCGCCGTTTGAGCGGTTTACCAAAGCCGCGAAATAGCCCTTAAAATTTTCATTGCTAGTGAGTAAAAACTTCATCTCATCTCCTTAAATTTTCTTTCGTATCTTAGTTTTTGACTGATATTTCCGAGCGCGCCGCCCTGGTGGATGTATAAAATCTCGTTTTTAAACGCGTCAAGGTTTGCCATCATCGTTAAAAAGCCCACCGGATCATAAATGAGCTCAAACTCTATCCCTGTTTGCTCGCATACTTCGCGCCAAATTTGATAAAGCTCGGGCTTTAGATCACCGAAATGATATTTTTTGGGCGGCGGCAAAATGCGCGCCTTTGAGTTTGGCGTCAGCGCCTCGATCTCGCTTTTTAGGTAGTCCGCGTCGCCCACGCAAGGACAGGTAAAAACGTCAAATTTGACATGCTTGGCCAAAAACGCCGCCGACGTGCCGGTACCTGAGGGCAAAAATATATCCACGGTTTTACCCTCCGCATCCGCCCAGCGCTCTATCTGCCTAGCCTGCGAGATAAAGCCCGCCTCCGCCTGCGGCTGCCAAACGCCCTCGTTTATAAAAAGCGAATCGCCGATGAAGCAATCCTGCGCGGCGGGTAAATTTGAGCTTGTTTGGTCTGCTGATTTTTTTAAATTTGAGTTTTTATGGCTTATGCATTCAGTGGAATTTACATCTGCTAGCTCTGCTTGTTCGTCAAATTTGTTCAAATTTTCTCTGCCTAGATTTTGTAAATTCGGCGCGATCTTGGCTTTCGAATTCGGCACATTTTTTGCACTTAAATT
>CALIWP010000125.1 GCA_938046705.1 uncultured Campylobacter sp.
AAAACGATAAGGCGAAGTATTTTGAGATGATTTTTGGGGTTGTGCAGATAAAATTTAGCGTAGGCTAGACATATAGTCTGCCGAGCTAAATTTTAGCCAGCTCCGCAAAAAGCACTCAAAAGACGAGCCGCAAATCACCTAACGATGTCCGCAGCCGCATTCTTTCAACGCCACCTCCACATCGCAAAAATGCCTATGCTCGCTCGCCAAATGCTCGATAAAATCCTGCTTTGAGCCGTGCGAGATCTCGTGCATGAAAAGATCGTGATTGACGTAGGCGACCTTGGTGGCGAAATTTAGCGTCAAATTTACGTCGTGGCTGATGAGCACGACGCCCGTGCCTTCAGCGTTGATCTGTTTTAGTAGCTTATAGACGTCCGCTTGACCCTTCGTGTCGATGCTGGCGGTGGGTTCGTCTAACATCAAAATTTTAGCCTTCGCGCAAAGCGCACGCGCGATATAGACGCGTTGGCGCTGTCCTCCGCTTAGCTCGCCGATCTTGCGCCGCGTAAATTCGCCCATCCCGACGCGCTCGAGCGCCGCTTCGGCCTCTATCTTGTCGTCCTTGCCGTAAAATCCAAACAGCTTTTTATCTATCCGCCCCATCAAAACGACCTCGAGCACGCGCATCGGGAAGCTTTGATTTATCGGGATATTTTGCGGGACGTAGCCCACGGCCTTGCTCACGCTAGCGGGCTCCTGGCCAAACACCTCGATCATCCCGCCGCTTGGCTTGTTTAGGCCTAGCATCAGCTTTAAAAGCGTACTTTTGCCCCCGCCGTTTGGGCCGATGATAGCTAGAAAATCTTTGCAGTCGTATTCTAAATTTATGCCGTCAAACACGAGGTTTTCATCGTAACCGAAGCTCAAATTTCGCACCGAAATGTCGCTCATAAAACGCTCACCTTACCCGAAATATAAAACATAAAAACGCCAAGCCCCAGCATCACAAAAAGCGCGGCAAACTCGCAGCAAGTCCGCAGCGCGCGAAATCTCATCGCGCCCTTTAGTTTAAAGCCGCAAACGGCTGCTAGAAATATCACCGCACCCATGCCAAGCCCCATAAACACGCCGCTAGCAAGCCCGGCCGCGTAGCTGTTTAGGCTAAAAGCCAGCACGAAAACCAGCAGCGTACCCGGACATGGCACGAGAGAGCCAGCCAGCACCACGAGCCACTCGCTAGCGGTCTTTGGCGCCTCGGTAGAAGCCCTACAGGCTGCGCAGCTGCACTCGCTCTCGTGGGCGATAGGGCTAAATTTGACGGAATTTACGCTCAAATTTGACGTGGAGTTTAAATTTGAGCCAAAAACTTTACTCGTCTCGTTTGCGCCTTTTTCGTCCGAGACAGGTGCGGTGGCAAAGCTAAATTTAGGCTTTAGCGCCGTTTTTTTAAGCTTAGCGTAGATCATATAAAGGCTCACGCAAACGATCGCTACGGCCGAGATTTTCGTCATCGCGCCCGCTATGTCGCTGACCTTGTCCGTCAAAAACGCGTTTAAAAAAACGTAGCTAAAAAGCACGAGCAAAAACGCCCCCGCCACGTGTGCGAAGCCGACCTTCATCGCAAAAGCCAGCGCGCGCGAGTAGCTGCCGCCGTTTGCGACGAAGTAGCTAGCCGTTAGCATCTTAGCATGCCCGGGGCCGGCGGCATGCAAAAATCCGTAAAAAAAGCTAACCGCAGCCAGCAGGGCGAAATTTAGCGCGTTTAGTTCGGCGCTATTTATCTTGATGAGCTCTTTTAAGCGCTCTAAAAACTGAAGGCTCATGCCGGAAACCGAGTCAAATTTCGCCTTGTCCTCGGCGTCGATTTGTTCTAAATTTTGCTTATTTTGCGACTTAACCAGCGAGCTAAGCTCTGGCTTTGCAGGCTCTATTTTGGGCGCTTTTGAAGTCATTTCAAAAAACGCCGTACTCAAATTTACGTTTGGCACGAGATAAATTTTATCGGTGAGCGCGTAGGGCTCGGGCGAGCTTATTTTAAAGTTAAAAAATCCCTCGTGGTCAAAAACCTCGACCGTGACGACGCGGCCGTCCTTGACTGCTAAATTTAGCTCTAAAATATACTCGAAATTTAGCCTGCCCTCATCCAGATAAACCCGCTGCGATAGCGTTTTGGTGTGTAGATTTACGGTCTCGCCGGCGCCGTCGTAGTAGCCCACGCTCGTTAGATACCCGCGCGGTACGATGTAGTCGAGCAGGGATTTTTGCACCTTCCACGCTTCGTTTTTGCTAAGCGCTTTATCGGCGTTTTCGTCGTAGCTTTGTAGCGTGAGTTCGGTGAAATTTTCAGAAAACGTCCAGGTTACGGCGGCTGTTTTTATCATATCGCCATGGACGTCAAATTTGACCGAGGCGTGCGCGGTCGGGGTGTAAAGCGAGCACAGGGCGCAGGCGTGCGCGAAGCTAAAAAAGGACGCAAAAAGCGCGAAAATAGCGAGTATGCGTCCAAATTTCATTTACAGGCTCTTTGCGAAAATTTGCGCCGTTTTGCGTAGCTCGGCGTCCCAATCTAACGGCAGTTGATCGATCTCTACGACGCTAGCGCCGCTTTCTTTAGCGATGGTTTGCGCGGCTTTTTTAGAAAACTGCGGAGCGACGAAAATGACCTTCACGCCGTGCTCTTTGGCTTCCTCGATGAGCTCTTTTAGCTCGGCAGGTTTTGGTTCTTTGCCATCCACTTCGATCGCGATTTGCTCTAGATCGTAGCGCTTGGCAAAATAGCCCCAAGACGGGTGATATACGATAAATTCGCGGTTTTTGACGTTTGCTAGAGTGCTTTTGATAAAGCCGTCAAGCTCGTCAAGCTGGGCTTCAAATTTAGCCAAATTCGCCTCAAAAAGCGCCTTGTTTTCAGGGTATTTTTCGCTTAGCGCGGCGGCGATATTTTTAGCTTGGATTTTTACCAAAACGGGATCTAGCCAGATGTGCGGGTCAAATTCGCCGTGGTGATGCTCGTGATCGTGGTGATCGTGACCGGCATGCTCGTGCTTATGCTCGTGGTGGGCGTCGTGGGCTGCGTGGTCGTGTTTGGCGTCATGGTGATGATCGTGGTCCGCGTGCTCGTGGTGGCCTTCAAATTTGATCTTTTCCACGCCCGCGTCGGTTTTTACGATTTTGAGATTTGGATAAGATTTTTGAAATTTCGGCAGCCAAGCCTCCTCAAACTCGATCCCGATAGCAAAATATAGGTCGCTTTTTTCAAGCGCGGTCATCTGTTTTGGCTTTGGTTCGTACGTGTGCGGATCGGCTCCTTTGCCCACCATCACGTTTACCTCGACCGCATCGCCCGCGATTTGCTTGACGAAATACTGCTGCGGCAAAATACTGACGCTAACTTGTCCTTTGGCGTATAGCGCGACTAAGCCCAAACATAAAAACGCGAAAATTTTTCTCATTTTTATCCTTTCCGTGTTAAAATTTGGGCGAAATTATATCAAAAGCAACTTAGTTGCAAATTAATTTTTCTCAAGGTATAATACCCTAAAATTCTTAATGCGGAGGAAAGATATGAGCGAAAATTTGGAAGAAAAAGCCGGTTTTGAGGAGCTTTTAACGAAAAATGATATCAAAATCACTCCGCTTAGACTTGAGATTTTACACATTTTACACGCCGCCGCCGCACCGCTTAGCTATGATGAAATTTTAGCCCAAATCGATGCAAACAAAACCACGTTTTACCGCTGTATGGACCTTTTTGAAGCTAAGGGCATCGTGCTAAAAAGCGAAAATAACCGCAAAAACTTCTACGAGCTTGAAAGCGGGGCAAAGGCGTATTTCGTCTGCGACGTCTGCCACAAGATGACAAATATCGACATGCCGCGCCTAAAACAAAATCACGTCAAAAGCGTCGTGGTTAAGGGTGTTTGCGATGACTGTTTTTAAAATTTACGCTCAAATTTGACGGTAAAATTGCACCTTAAATTTGCGTGCCGAGTGATTTTTTCCGCAAATTTAAAGCGATTGGTTTCGCCAAAATTTAAAACCCAAATTTGACGCGGATAGTCCAAAAACTAATCCTCATAAAGCTTTGCAATCTCCGGCGGTATCGCGATCGGACGACCGCGTGCGAGGTCGAAAAATACATAAGTCGTCACCGCGCTAGCGACCATGGCGCCATCCT
>CALIWP010000126.1 GCA_938046705.1 uncultured Campylobacter sp.
TTTTATGCGTTAGCACGGCCATATCGCTCGCTAGGTATAAAAGGACGCTAGATTAGCCTACTCCGGATCATCGCTAAACTCGTTATCTCTGAAAATTTTATAAAAGTCGATAAACCAAAGCGCAAATGCTACGGCGATAAGCGTCGCGGGTAGATGTATATAAAATCCGCTCCAAACGTAAGCCAAAAAGCCCCTGCAAATGCCGGCGACGATAACGAGCACAAAGGCGATCTTGCTCAGGCGTAAAAACTCAAGCTCCTGCCCACTGTGGCGCAGGCCTGCGATGTTAAAGATAAGCATAATGCTAAAAATAATGCCGTTTAGCGCTATGACGTGCAGCATGTTTGTCTCCAGCCCAAGCCCCAAAATCCCGCTCGCGCCGTAAATGGCATAGCCCGCGGCTAGCAAAAGCTGCATCAGGTAGTAATAAATCACGAAGCTATGGCGCAAAAGCTCCTTGTAGTGCCACTCTTTTAGCTTGGCTAAAATCGCGCTACCGCAGGCTATCGCGGCAAAATTTACAGCCTTGCTGCCTTCAAAAAACACGCTAACTAACAAAAACGCACAAACGCTAACGATCGCGATGTTTTTATAGACGAAATTTGGCACAAAGGCCGCGTCTTGCATGCCAGGCTCGCGGTTTAGCGCCTCTTTGCCAAGCACCACGCTAACGCGAAAAGATACGAGCAAAATCGCGATAACGTGCAAGTGAATTTGTAAATTTAAAAATTTCTCCTCGCCGCTAAGCAGATAGTAAATCTCAAAGCCCAAAATGCCTAGTAAAAATGCTAAAACGCCCAGCTGATCGTCGTTTCTATCAAGCCAGATCATATAAACGCAAAGCCCAGCTAGATACGCCCAAAAAAGCACCATAAAAAAGTGCGCCGCAAATAGGCTAAAAAATGCGCTAACAAAACTCGCCGCAAAAAACGCAAACATCGCGCAGGCGTGCTTTTTTAGCCCTCCGCTAAAATTCGTCCAATCAGTTAGCCCCGTTAGCAAAAATCCCGCATACGCAAGGGCCGCGACAAGGTGCAAAAAGATAAATTTGTGCCAGCTAACAAAATCCACGGGCGTAAAAAATATCGCTCCGCCCAGCACCGCGCAAACCGCGCTCGTAAGGAAAAAAATTCTCATCGGATGGGTGAAAAAGTCGTTAATCATAATAAATTTTTCCTTTAAAATTTTCGTCTATCACGCCGCTAGCGTAGGCAAAATCTCGCTGCGAAAAGGCGCGGTCAAGCTCCAGCTCGCGCTCGATCACCGCGCCCTTGCTGGCTAAAAAGCAAATTTTACTAGACATTCGCGCGGCCTCCATCCTGTCGTGAGTCACCAGCACGACGCTCATACCCTCCTCCACGCGGCGCGTGACGATGTCTATCAGGATTTCCTTCATATCATAATCAAGCCCCGAAAACGGCTCGTCCATCAGCAGCAAATTAGGCTTTGTCACGATCGCCCGCACGAAAGCAACCCTTTGGCGCATGCCGCCGCTTAGCTCGTCAGGGTACTTTAGCGCGTCTTTTTCGGTTAAGCCAAGTCTAGCAAAAAGCTCTAGCACGGCCTTTTCGTCAGGCTCATCCATCACGAGCAGCACGTTATCAAGCGCGTTTTTCCACTCGAGCAGGCGATTTTCCTGAAAGAGATAGGTCGTTTTGTTAAATTTATTGATTATTTTGCCTTTGCGAGGATCGATAAGCCCCGAGATCAGGCGCAGGATCGTGGTTTTACCGCACCCGCTCGCGCCAAATAGCGTCACTACTTCGCCCGCACCGACCTTTAAGCTAAAATCGCGCACGACCTTGTCGCGTAAAATTTCGTATTCTAAATTTTGAAGTTCTAGCATAGCAAACTACCTTTTCCACGGCATTAGCGTGATCTTGAGCGGCTCGATAACTAGATACTCAAAAAGCATAATGATAGCGATAGTAAGCACGACGTAGGCCATCACCTCGGTGGTATCTAGCATCACGCGAGCGTTTGCGATCTTTGCGCCCATACCGTCGTTCGCGCCTAGTAGCTCGCCCATGATGACGATCTTTACGCCCATGCCCACGGCGACGCTTAGAGAGCTGATGATGTGGCTAGTTAGGTGCGGAACGTAAAGGTGGCGAATTTTTTTGCAAACGCCTAGTTTATAGGCGTCAAACATCTCCTTTAGCTCCTCGCTAACGCTCATCATGCCGACCATCGAGCTAGCAAAGGTTAGCGGCAAAACCGTGATGATGATCGTAAATATAGTGCTCGCGTTTCCAAACCCGAACCAAAATATAGCTAAAACGATCCAAATAATAGGCGGCATAGAAAGCAGCGTAGTGATCACGGGCTTTAAAAACGCGGCAAAGCTTTTATATGCTCCGGCAACCAGCCCCAGCGTGATACCGATGGCACAGGCTGTGCCGACTCCAACTAGAGAGCGCACGAGAGTGATGTTTATCTCGCTATTTTTATAGTCCGCCAAAAGCTCGTACGCCCGCACGAAAACAGCCTGAGGCGCGGGGAGCAAAAACTCCCCTCCCAGCTCGCTGCCGATCTGCCAAAGCGCGATGATAAGCGCTATCGTCGCAAGACCGCTAAAGCCGCCCCAAAGGTAGTCCGCGACCTTTAAAAACGCGCTGCGGTCTTTTTTGACGTTATCGACGAGTATCATAAAAACAGGCTCTTATCAGGCATTTTACCGCCCAGAAGCTTTGGATTTAGCTCAAAAAGCACCTCAAAAAAGCTCATAAGCTCGTCCGTCAAATCCTTAGCCTTCGTCACGGTCAAATTTGAACGCTCAAACGCGTTTGCAAGTGCTGGCTCTGGAGCCGGCAGATACTGCGCGCCGATTTGCGCCGCGCTTTGTTTGTTTTCTAGGATCCATTTTAGAGCGTTTTGCATATCTTTGTGAAATATCTCAAAAACCTCCCTGTTTGCGTTATAGTAGTCTAGATCCACGATGAGCCCTGCTTGCGGGATATATGGCTTGATACCAAAGCTCTCGCCCCAAACCTCAGGCAGCTCAAAGCCCACGCGCACGTCCACGCCCATTTTTTTACCGCGCAGTATCGCAGCCGAGCTCATCGGCTCGATCGATAGGGCTGCGTCGAAATCCTTTTGCAAAAACAGCCCTATGGCTTCTGGCGGAGTTTGAACGTAGTTGATCTCGATTTTAGAGATATCTATGTCTCGTTTTTTGCAGATGGCGCGCAGCACGAGGTCTGGCATATCGTTTTTAAACGGCATGATTAGCTTTTTGCCGATTAGATCCTCGATGCTTTTGATACTAGGGTCTTTAACGAGGATGTTTTGAAGGCCGTTGGTCATGATGTTTAGCAGGCCAAAATTCATGCCCTGATTGGCCAAATTTACGCCCACATTGCTAGGCGCCGCGGTTAGTTTCATCTCTCCGCTAGCCACGCCGGCGCGCAGCTGATCGGGGCTATTCCAGATCCTTAGCTTTATGTCGTGGGTTTTGGCTAGCTCGCCTTGTAGGCTCGCCACGGCTAGCATGGTGCTGGGGATCGCAGGCATACCCCACACGTCAAATCTCTCTTTAGCAAGCAAATTTGGCGCAAAAGCAGTCGCTCCTAGCGCCGCGCCAAGTCCTAAAAATCCTCGTCTGTTCATAGCTTTCTCCTTGTATTAAGATTTTAAATTTTATTTCGTTTCGCTTTGCGGATCGGCTTCGGGCGTCAAATTTGACGAACAAATTTGAGCGTTAAATTTGAGCGTTAAATTTTACTCGTCCAGACCCGCACCGCAAAAATGCTAAATTTACTTGAGGCGAATTTACTTTGCCTCAACTTATTTTTGATAATTATACCCAAGATTTAAATCAAAAATCTTGATTTAAATCTTGCTTTTTTGTTGATTTGGGTTGTTAAATTTGAGCGTTCAAATTTTAATCTTTTTTGAGTGAGTCTCGGAGACTCAAATTTGTAAATTTGAACGTAAAACGATAAGGCGAAGTATTTTTGTTCTAGACGAGGCGCTTTTAAATTTGGCGACGGGAGTTACCATGTAGGTAATGACCGAGCCAAATTTAAAAGTAACGAAGTATAGGGCAAAAAGACGAGCCGCCGCTCAAATTTTAAAAACTAGAGTGGAAGCTAACAAACACCGCCCTCCCCGGCGCATACACCACCGCAGGATCTAGCGCGCCTACGTGCTCGCCGCTGATAAACTCGGCGTAATCTTTATCAAAGATATTTGTGACCCCAAGCCTCACGCCCCAGCTGTTTTTAAACTCAAATCCGCCGTAAACGTCCATCGTCGTAAAGCTCTTTGCAGCTTCGCGCTTATCGATGCCAAAGCCGGTGGATTTATCAAAGTCTCCCCTATTTTGCTTTGCTACGTAGCGCACCGCGGTGCCGATATTGTAGCTACCAAAGCTCGCGTAGTCTTTGTAATCAAAGGCCAAATTTGCCTCAAACGGGCGAATTTGATAGAGCGGTCTGCCGTCGGTTTTGTTTTGTCCGTAGTTGTAAAATAGCGATGTTTTTAGCCCGAAATTTCGCGCGAAATTATACTCGCCGCGCAAATTTACGCTGTAAATTCTAGCGTCGACGTTGCGCGTGATGACGGCGTTTTTATTCATCGGCGCGGCCGCGGTAGAGTGGCGGCGATCGTAGATAACCAGATCCTGCGCGTCGTCTGCGATAAAGTGCCCGCCCACGCTAAAGCTATCCTCGCCCTGACGCGAACTTAAGTAATCTTTATAAAATTCACTCTTGTAAGTAAAGCCCAAATTTACGCGGTTGTGGCGCTCCGGTTTTAGTAGCGGGTTGCTCACCCAGCCGTTATCCAGCGGACCGTAAAGCGTGTTAAATCGCTCCATATTACCAGGTATGCGCTGCAAGCTCTCAAGCGCTGCGTAGTAGCTATCTAGCTCGTTTGGCGTGAAGTCATATTTTAGGCTGGCGCTTAAGCCGTCTTGTTTGACGCTACCGTCAAAATCGTAGCCGTAAATGCTGCGGATAAGCCCTTTTACCGTTCTAAGCGGTGCGGCGGGTGCGAAATAAGGCTCATTTAGCCCCTTTAAATTTGATCTCATCCAGTCGTAGTTTAGAGCTAGGCTAAGCTTGTGAAAGTCGTTAAATTTATAGCTTAGCGTATCAAAAATCCTCGTTCGTTTATTTGTCACGTCGGCAAACCTATATCCGTTAAAAACCCAGCCGCCGGGTTGCCTTACATATCTTTTGCCCTCATGATTATCGTGCTGATAGCTGATACCTGCGAGATTATGAAAATCGCCCAAGTCCGCGTCGTATTTTAGCTCGGCGTCCACGATTTTTCTATCCAGTTCGACCTTGACCGTCTGCGCCGCGCTCCTTAGATGATAGTTGTCGGCGTTTCTGCTCACGTCGCGTAGCATCAACTCGAAATTTAGTGTATTTGATAGATCCTCCGTGCCGATGCGAGCGTTAAATTTACCGACGTATCGCTCGGTTTTAACGGCGTCCATGAGGTGGTGAGGCTGCTTGTCGTCGTCGATGTTATCGTGCACGAGCGTAAATCTAAACTCGCTTAGCTCGCTAGGCACGAAACCCACGACCGCACTTTGCCCCTGCCTGGCGTAGCCGTAGTTCCACTCCCTACCGCCACCGTCTTTGTAGCGGTTGGCTTTAGAAAAGTTAGCATTTAAGATTGTATAGAAATTTGCGCCGCGGTATTTAAAAAGCCCCGAACCGTAAAACGTCCTGCCGTAAAATCCGCCCGCAACGTGAAATTTATCCATAGAATTATCAAGCAAATCCGTCACGAAAAAATAATCATCCCTTGGCGCGCGGTCGAATTGATTTTCCGGAAACGCGCTTTGGGCGATGTTTGGCGTATATGGCGGCGGAGGCGTAAAATCCTTTATCGGCTTTATGGCGTCAGGATTTGCGCCGTTTGCAAATAGCGCCGTCGCAGCCGCAGCCAGACTGATAGCTAGTCTCATTTAGTATCCTTTATGATAATTTTGATTTTTTATATCATAATTATATAGAAAAATATTTGAATATTTCTTGATTTTCGTTTTTGACGCTAGAGAAGTTAAATTTGGTAAAAGTAAATTTTAGGCAAAAAGAGAATAGCCTGAATCGATACGTCAAATTTAAAAACTCAAATTCGTATTTTCAAGGTGCGGGTCTCGGTGGG
>CALIWP010000127.1 GCA_938046705.1 uncultured Campylobacter sp.
ATATTAAGAAATAAAAGGGTTGCTGTTGGTAAAACCGCTGCAAATAGGATAATATTTTGCTTAAGCAAATTTAGTAAATTTAAGATAAAGCCTGTATCTGACAAAAATCAAACGTAAAGCGCAATAAGCGCTATAAAGCCGTCTGCTCCTGCAAAACCAATATCGCACGGCTCAAATCAAGGAAATGCGCATAAAATAAATCTATAAAAATAGCGTGAGCAAAACGGTGGATAAAAGTTTGCTCACTTTTTAAATAGATCTTTATTGTTTGGGTTTGACATTAACGCCGACATCGACTTTTCAAGCTGATTTTTTTGAGATTTGTAAATAGAAAAATTTACCAAAATCGGGCTGTTTTCCACCAAAATTTGCACGATCGCTCCAAGCGGAAAGCTAACGACGCTGGCGAAATTTTCCTTGCCGAAGCCGGCCTCGAAGCTCAGTTCCTCCGGCGTTAGTTTAGCGCTGCTAAAAGTATAGCCCGCAAGCGTAAAGACGATAACGGGAGCCGTAAAAGTGCTCATAATATACTCCGGCAGCTCGGGGTTAAATTTGACTAGATCAAGGTTGGCCATCGCCGAAAAGGAGCGGTCGTTTTTTAGCAGATACTCCACGCACTCAAAAACGTGCTCCTTCATCATCGCCGCAAATCTCTCGTCGTCTAAAATCTCATCAAGCATTTTGCCTCCTTTTGTACCTTTTTAAATTTTGCCGCCCGTCGCCGCGCCGAATTTGGCTTCAAATAAACGCAAAATTTAGCTTCAAATTTATTGCTGTCCCTGACTCGGTTCGGCTCGTCAAATTTGGCCACGCTTTTAAATTTACTCCCCAAAACGCGTCAAATTTGCGCCTACTACGCTTCTTTGCAAAACTCCTCAACTAGCTTTCTAACCTCGTTTATGCCGATTTGCCAAAACGCAGCGTTCTCGATATCAAAGCCAAACATCCCGACCAGCTCTTTTGGCGAGCGCGAGCCGCCCGCGCTTAAAAACTCGGTGTAAATTTGCACGAAATTTTCGCATTTGCCGCTTTTATAAAGCCCAAAAATCGCCAGCACCAAAAGCTGTGCGTACGAGTAGGCGTAGCAGTAAAACGGCGTGTGGATGAAGTGCGGGATGTAACTCCACCAAATTTTGTAGTAGTCGTTTAGCGTGACGCTTCGCCCGAACATTTTGGCGCTCTCTTCGAGCCAAATTTTATTTAGCTCCTCGGCGCTGATCTCGCCGTCATGCGCGTGAACTCGGCGCTCAAAGGTCGTGAAGTTTATCTGGCGATAGAGCGTGGCGAAGATATCCTCGATCTTGCCCGCAAGCAGGGCGGTTTTTTCTTTGCCTTTTAGCGTGTTTTTGACGTGATCGAAAACTAGCATCTCGCAAAACACCGATGCCGTCTCCGCCGTAGTTAGCGGCGTGTCGGCGTTTAGAAATCCGACGCTTTCATAGGCTAGATTTTGATGCGCGGCGTGACCTAGCTCGTGCGCTAGCGTGAAAAGATCCCGCCTCTCGTCGGTGTGGTTTAAAAGCACGTATGGGTGGGCTTTTGCTACGCCTGATTGAGAAAAGGCGCCGCCTCGTTTATTTTCGGCCGGATAGACGTCGATCCAGCCCTCTTTAAATGCGCGAGCGGCTATCTCGCCGAATTTCGGGCTAAATTTAGAAAAAGTCTCAAGCACGATTTTTTTGCACTCTTCAAATTTATAAATGCTCTTACTCTCGCCCAGCGGCGCGTATCTATCGTAGTCGTAGAGCTTTTTAAAGCCTAAAATTTTGCGCTTTTTCTCGTAAAATTTGATCGGTAGATCAAAGCTCGTCTCGGCGGCCTTTATCAGCGCGTCCACGCTGGCTTTGGTCGTTTGGTTTGAGAAATGCCGCGGACTTTCTGGTAGATCAAATTTTCGCAGCTCGCAGCTAGTTTTTAGGCTGGTTTTTATCATATTGTAGATGTAGCTAAGCAGATGCTGCTGGGGCGCAAGACCGTCTGATAGACTCTTTGCGGCTGCTTTTCGCTCGGATCGGTCGGGGCTGTGAAGCTTGGATAAGATCTCCTCTTCGCCCAGCATTTTGCCCTTAAATTTAAACTTAAGCGCGCTTAGCGTCTCGTCAAAAAGCCGCGAAAAACCTTCCGCGCCGGTGTTTGCCGTGCGCAGTAAAATTTGCTCCTCTTTTAGGCTTAGCTGGTGGGCTTTTTCTTTTGCGATATTGTTAAGATAATAGCCTAGTCTTTGGCTTTTTGCGATGATTTTATTTTGCCTGGCCTCGTCAAATTCGTTAAATTTAAGCTCGAAAAAGAGTAGATGATTTTGCACCTTTGAGCTTAGCTCGTCAAATTTGGCGTAAAACGCGCCCTTTGAGGTGTCTTTTGAAAAAACAAGGCTCACGTAAATTTGCACGCGAGCGATGTTTTCTAGCAAATTTTCATATTCGTTAAGCGCGGCAAAAAACTCCTCGTCGCTTAAATTTAAAAAATTGTCCGAGTATTTCGCTTCAAATTTTTCGCACTCTTTTTGTAACGAAAGAGCCGAAATCTCCAGCTCTTTTTCGTTTTTAAAAAGCGGGGTCAAGTCCCAAACGTTCATTTTGCGACCTTAAATTTACTCTACGGTTTCTGAGGCTACGGCGGTGAAAAGTACGTCAGACGCGCTGTTTACGGCTGTTTCTACCGAGTCTTGGATCACGCCGATGATAAATCCTACGCCCACGACCTGCATCGCGATGTCGTTACCGATACCAAATAGTGCGCAAGCAAGCGGCACGAGTAGTAGCGAACCGCCAGCGACGCCAGAAGCTCCGCAAGCGCCAAGGGCTGAGATAAAGCAAAGCAGTAGCGCGTCGCCAAAATCAACCGTGATAGACGGGATCGAGTTTACCGCCGCAAGCGCTAAGATACCGATAGTTACGGCTGCGCCGCCCATGTTTATAGTAGCTCCTAATGGGATAGAGATCGAGTATAGCTCCTCTTTTAGGCCTAGCTTTTTGCAAAGCGCCATATTTACGGGGATATTTGCCGCCGACGAGCGAGTGAAAAACGCCGTAACCGCGCTCTCTCTAACGCAAGTCATAACAAGCGGATATGGGTTTTTCTTGGTAACTACAAATACCATTGCAGGGTAAACGACGAAGGAAACGAAAGCCATCGCACCGACTAGAACAAGGATCAGTTTTAGATAGCCCGCAAGCGCTTCAAAGCCCGTCTCGTGGATGCTGATGGTGACTAGACCAAAGATACCAAACGGCGCAAGGCGGATGATAAATCTAACGATTTTAGTCACGCCGTCGCTAACGTCTTGGAATACTTTTTTGGTTTCTTGCGTGCAAAATCTCATCGCGATACCGCCGCCAACGGCCCAAGTGATGATGCCGATGTAGTTGCCGCTAGAAAGCGCGTTGATAGGGTTTTGAACCATCTTAAAGATGAGGTCTTTTAAGACGTCTACGATGCCCTGTGGAGCGCTCATATTTGCACTCTCGACGCCTTTTAGCACAAGCTCCATTGGGAAAAGAAAGCTTGCTACGACTGCAACCACAGCGGCTAGAAAAGTGCCGACTAGGTAAAGCGTAACTACCTTTTGCATGCCTTTTGCGTGTCCAAATTCTTTTACGATGATAGAGGCCGCTACCAGTACGAAAACTAGGATAGGCGCGATAGCTTTAAGCGCTCCGACAAATAGATTTCCCAAGACCGCGATGGAGTTTGCGACCGAATTTGCCACGTCGGTTAGGTCTTTTTTTGCTGCGGCTAATTGCGCTGCGTCGCTCACGCCTTTTGCGATTAGCTCGTTATAAGGAGCCGCCTGATAGTGCGTCCAAAAGCCGATAACGGCGCCTAGAGCTATGCCGATCAAAATTTGAACGATCAAATTTCCGTCGGCGAACCTTTTTGCCAGTTTGCTAAACATTCTAGTGTCCTTGCCTTAAAATTTAATATTAGTTTAGGATTATAGCCGAATTTACGCGGAATTTACAAGCTTTGAGCGAGATTAATTTGAATTTTATTATGAAATGTTACAATTGCGAGATTAATTTTCATAAAGGAAAAGCATGTATTTATTTACTTCAGAGGTTGTGAGCCCGGGTCACCCGGATAAATGCGCCGACATCATCGCCGACAGCATCGTAGATACGATCTTAATGCAAGATCCAAACGGCCGCGTCGCTAGCGAAGTTTTCGTTGCGGGTAAAAACATTATAATAGGCGGAGAGATAAACTCAAAAGTAAAACTCTCATATAAAGACTACGAAAAGATAGTAAAAGATGCTCTTGCGCATATCGGGTATGATGGAAAGAGTAATTTCACAAAAGAGCAATGCTTGCACCCAGATGATATCGAGGTCAAAGTCTGCCTAAATCAACAAAGTCCAGATATAAATCAAGGCGTTGATCAAAGTAGCGGCGAGATCGGAGCAGGTGATCAAGGCATTATGTTTGGTTTTGCAAGCTGCGAAGCGAAAGAATTTATGCCAGCAGCCATAACTTACGCAAGAATGCTTTGCGAAAAAGTCTATAAATTTGCCAAAGCAAACCCCGACAAACTGGGCGTAGATATAAAAACGCACGTCACGATCGATTATGGCACGAAGGACAACTTTGAAAATTGCAAACCTCAAAGTATCCATACTATCGTAGTCTCTGCCCCTTGCGTGGAGAGCATGAAGATAGAAGAGCTTCGCGCACTAATACAAAATTTAATAGACGAAACTGGTCTTCCAAAAGAGCTATATAATAAAGAAAAAACGATCATTTACATAAACCCAACAGGTAGATATGTAAATCATAGCTCACTTCACGATAGCGGTCTAACAGGCAGAAAACTAATCGTTGATAGCTTTGGTGGATATAGCCCAATAGGCGGTGGTGCTCAGTCAAGCAAGGACTACACAAAGGTTGATCGCAGCGGACTTTATGCAGCGCGCTGGATAGCTAAAAACATAGTCGCAGCTGGCCTTGCTAAAAAATGTATCGTCCAAATAAGCTACGCAATAGGCGTTGCAAAGCCAACTTCAGTTAGCGTTGATACTATGGGAACTCATGCAAATGGCGTAAATGACGATATGCTTTCAAATTTTGTAAGCGAGCATTTTGCTCTAACACCTCGCTGGATAACAAATAAATTTGGTCTTGATAAACCAAGCAAAGATACATTTTTATACGCAAAAGTAGCTGCAAAAGGTCAAGTGGGAAATGCAAAATACCCTTGGGAAAAGCTTGATGCAGTTGATACCTTCAAGGCTTTACTAAAAAAATAATCATATCAAAGTGGTTTTATCTAAAAGCCACTTTGAATTTCTCTTTTTAAAACTCATCCCAAAATACTTTTTTAGGTTTTATGATCTCACTTTTTGAGCCATTTACGC
>CALIWP010000128.1 GCA_938046705.1 uncultured Campylobacter sp.
TTTCGCATCGACGCCGAAAACCACGGACTTTTGGACGAAATTTGAGCTTTTTATCAGCCGCGCGAAGTTGCTTTTGTAGCCCTCAAAGCCGTTTTTTATAAGCTCGCGCCTGTTTATGTCAAATTTTTTAGCAAAAAACGCGAGTGCGAGTTTGTCGTAAAATCGGTCGAATTTTACGTCCGTGCTAAGCAAATGCGAGTGGATATCGACGGTTTTTATCTGCGTTAAATTTGAGTTTTGTAGGCCGCCAAATTCGTTCTCCCGCACGGCGGTTTCGTTAAATTTACCCCGCGAAAACCCGCCCGAATTTGCATCGCTTGCCGTCAAATTTACGCTCGCTTTGGCAAATTTATCTTTGGCGTAAATTTGACTCGCGTTTTGGCAAAACCCGTGCGTTTTTGATGCGGCTGCCTCGCTCACTCTCAAATTTGAGCTCAAATTTGAGAGCGCGTTTTGCTCGGTTAAATTTACGCGAGTTAAATTTGCCTCCGTTTTGCGAGCCAAATTGAAGCCAAAGTTTGCGACACATGCGCGAGCTGAGTTTGGCGTCAAATTTGCCGCCGTTTTTCCGTCTATCAAATTTGCACTAAAACCCAAAGCGTCCAAGCGCTCGTTCGCGCGGTAAAAATCATCTCGAAACATCGTTTCTCCTTTTTAAAATTTGGCGAAATCATAGCCTAAATTTTAAAAAGTGTCAAGTGGTGCTTTACACTTTATGATTTTCTAAGCTAAATTTGCGTAAGATTTCGTCAAATTTAACGAAAGGAAAGAGATGAGCTACAAGATGAGCGAGCTTTGCGAACTATCGCAAACGCCCAAATCAACGATACTCTTTTACGTAAAAGAGGGGCTTTTGCCCGAGCCCGTGAAGGTAAAAGACAACGTCCATCAGTACGGCGAGGATACGCTTTTGATGCTAAATTTCATCAAATACGTCCAGAGCAACTTCCACCTCAGCCTAAAGGAGGTCAAGGCGCTCACGCAGCAAAAGGGCTTTAGCTTTAAGCGCTGCTACGAGGCGCTTTTTGATTCGCTAGATACCTTTATGGGGTCAAATTTCGCCCAGACGCTAAGCGCTGAGCAGGCGTGCGAGAGGCTAGGTATCACGGAGGCTGAGCTGGATAAATTTATAAAAGACGGATTTATCTTTATGCGTGGCGGCAAGCTAACGCAAAAAGAGGTCGAGATCCTGCAAATCGTGCTAGAAACCCAAAATAGCGAGCGCGGGCGGGAAATTTTACAGACTTATATAAATTTAGCCAAACAAACGGCCAAAATCGAAGCCGAGTGCGCGCGCGAAATTTACTCGAAAGCAAAGGATAAAAACGCGGCCTTAAAGCTCGTTTTCGATAATATCTTGATCCTAAAACCATACATCTTAAATTTTCACACATTCGATGCCTACAAAAAGGAGAACAAATGAAAGGCGTTTTTTCGGTTAGGGGCTTTTTGCCCTTTTTGATCGTTATGTTTATCAATGCGGTCGTCGATCTTGGCCACAAAATCACGATCCAAAACATACTTTTTAAGAGCATCGAGGATGAAAATTTACAGATCATCCTGACCTCGCTCGTAAATTTACTAATCTTGCTGCCCTACATCATGCTTTTTAGCGTTTCGGGCTTTTTAAACGACAAATTTTCGCGCACCCGCATCACTAGATACGCGGCGGCGAGCGAAATTTTACTCACGCTTTTTATCACTATAAGCTACCTTTGCGGCTGGTTTTACGTGGCGTTTGGCACGACGCTGCTGCTAGCGGTGCAAAGCGCGATATATAGCCCCGCTAAATACGGCCTGATTAAAAAAATCACGGGCGCAGAAAAGCTTGGCGCTGCAAACGGTATCGTGCAGGCCTTTACTATCGTGGCGATTTTGCTTGGTTCGTTTGTTTTCTCGGCGATTTTTGAGAGCTACGCCGTAGCGAGCACGGACGCGGGCGAGATGATAAAATCGGTCTGGTTTATCGGCGCGATACTTTTCGTTTGCTCGGTAGCCGAGACTATTTTTACGTTTAAGATTCCCTTTTTCGAGGCAACCGACGCGGGGCTTAAATTTGACGCGAAAAAGTACTTTAAACTAGGCTACTTAAAAGAAAACACCAGGCACATCTTTAACAACAAAAACGCCTTTTTATGTACGCTGGGGCTTTCTGTTTTTTGGGCGGTGGCGCAGCTGGTTATCGCCGTTTTCCCCGCTCACTACAAGGCTATGAGCGCGGATAACAACGTCATGATCGTGCAGGCGATTTTAGCCGTTAGCACCATCGGCCTAGTCGCCGGCTCGGCGCTAGCTGGCAGCTACTCGAAAAACCACATCGAGATGGGCATCGTGCCTTTTGGGGCGCTGGGGCTGTTTGCTTCGCTACTTATGTTTGCGCAGGGCTCAAGTGCTGCGTTTATGACGCTGGCGTCGTTTTTGTTCGGCTTTAGCGGCGGCGTTTTCATCGTGCCGTTAAACGCAAATATCCAGTTTTTCACGAGCGAAGAGCAGATGGGCCGCACGCTAGCGGGCAGTAACTTTATCCAAAACATCTTCATGGCGGCGTTTTTGCTGCTTGCGATGGCGTTTAGCATATTTGCCGTTAGCACGCCGGGGATCTTCGTCATTACCTCCTTTAGCGTGCTTATCTGCGCGCTAGCGACGATAAAATACCTACCGCATCTTTTCGCACGTTTGCTTATCATGCCGTTTTTTAGGATAGGCTACACGATCAACGTCGACGGCGTCGAAAATATCCCGCAAAAAGGCGGCGTGTTGTTGCTTGGTAACCACATGAGCTGGATAGACTGGGCGGTGCTGCAGATGGCCTCTCCGCGCCCGATCAGATTTGCGATGCACAAGAGCTTTTATGAAATTTGGTACCTAAAATGGCTGTTAAATTTATTTGACGTGATCCCCATTGGCGCGGGAGCGAGCAAAAGCGCGCTAGAAAAGATCCGCGAGTGCCTGGATGCCGGCGATGTGGTGGCGTTGTTTCCGGAAGGCCACATCAGCTATAACGGACAGATAGACGAGTTTGCGCACGGTTACGAGATAGCCGCAAGCGATACGAACTCCGTCATAGTGCCGTTTTATCTGCGCGGTCTTTGGGGTTCGAGCTTCTCGCGTGCTCAAAAATACTATCAAAGAATCAGCCGTAAAGTAGACGGCAAGCGTGCTATCAGGGTGAGCTTCGGCGCGCCTTTGGCGCCTGAGACCAAAGCCCCGCAGGTGCGCGAAAAAGTCGTTGAGCTATCGTTTTTTAGCTGGGCCGAGTATCTAAAAACGCTCGAGCCTATGCAGTTTAGCTGGCTAAAACACGCTAAAGCGGATCTGTTTAAACGATCGATGGTAGATAGCACGGGCGCTGATCTAAACAATCTCAAGGTTATCGCGACGGTGCTAGTGTTTTTGTCTAAATTTAAATTTGCGTTTTTAAAAGAGCGAAACGTCGGCGTGATACTGCCGTCCTCGGTGATGGGTAGCATTATAAATTTGATGCTATTTATCAGAGGCAAAATAAGCGTAAATCTAAACTACACGCTTAGCGAGCAAAATTTGATCGGCTGCGCGGACAAGGCAAAGCTAAAAAGCATAATCACGTCGCGCCAGTTTATCGCCAAGCTAAAGGCTCGCGGCTTTGAGCTGGAAGAATCTCTAAAAGGCAGACTCATCTATCTCGAAGACGTCGCGCAAGGCATAAGCAAGGCTGATAAAATTTGCGCGATGCTAAAGGCGATTTTGATGCCGCGCTGGCTGCTTGAGCTTATTTATTTTCGCGACGTTCGCATCGACGACGATGCTACGATACTCTTTAGCAGCGGCAGCGAAGGCACGCCAAAGGGCATCGTGCTAACGCATAAAAACATAATGGCTAACATCAAGCAAATTTCAGAGATCGTAAATACGGACGGCAACGACGTTATCTTAGCGTCGCTACCGATATTTCACTCATTCGGGCTTACCGCGGCTACCTTTTTCCCGCTTAGCGAAGGTATCGCCTCCGCTCACGTGCCTGATCCCACGGACGCCTTTGCCGTGGGCAAGATGGTTGCTAAATACCACGCGACGATAATGTTTGGCACGTCGACGTTTTTTAGGCTCTACACCAAAAACAAAAAGCTAAATCCGCTGATGTTTTCTACGATCCGCTACGCGATAGCGGGCGCAGAGAAGCTAAACGCAGCCGTTAAGCGCGAGTTTAAGATGAAATTTGGCGTCGAAATTTACGAAGGCTACGGCACGACCGAGACCTCGCCCGTTGTCAGCGTAAATACCGCAAACGTGCTAGAGCCCGAGTTTTTTAAAGAGCTTGTTTTCTCAAAAGAGGGCAGCGTGGGTCTACCGACAGCCGGCACGATAATAAGAATCTGCGATCCAACGAGCCTAGCAAAGCTAGAAAACGGGCAGGCGGGCCTCATACTAATCGGCGGCCATCAGGTAATGAAGGGCTACTATCTGGATGAGGAGCGCACGAAAGAGGCGATCGTCGAGCTAGACGGCGTGCGCTACTATAACAGCGGCGACATCGGCTTTTTGGATGAGGCGGGCTTCTTAACTATCACCGATAGGCTCTCGCGCTTTGCCAAAATCGGCGGCGAGATGATAAGCCTGGGCGCGGTCGAGGCCCAAATTTCAGCCGTGCTGGGTGATGAGGCGACCTTTGTCTGCACCAACGTCGCCGACGAGAAAAAGGGCGAGCAAGTCGTAATGCTCTTTAGCGGCGAGATAAGCGAGGAGGAGCTAGTCGCGCGCATCAGAGCTTCTGCGATACCATCTATCATGCAGCCTTCAAAGATTTACAAAGTAGAGGCCGTACCGGTGCTGGGAACGGGCAAAGTGGACTTTAAATCAAGCAAAAAGCTAGCGGCCCAGTTGGTCGCCGGCGAGGGAAATTTGGGTGCGGCGGAGGAAGCTTAAATTTATGCTATGAGAGGCAAATTTGGCGACTAGGTCGTCAAATTTGCCTATCGTCTAAGCTCCGGCAAAAGACCCCTGCAAAATTAAATTTTAAAACGACGATACCCGCTTATAAACACCTAAGTTTAATCACAATATAATCGTAATGAAAATAAAACAACAAGGCAAATTTTGAACTTAAATTTAAAACAAAAACTCTTCGGTAGCAAACTTAAAAAGATAGTTTGGTCGGTAGTGCTTTTTACGGCGATACTTGGCGCCGCATTTATCCGTATAATCCCCGATTATTCCACCTCGCGAGGTTTCGCCGTCGTTTCTCTCCCCGATTACAACAAATACAAGCAGGGCTATTGCCTAAAAGAGGATAGAATTTTGTCTAAAGAGGAGCGCTTTAAGCGCGGAATTTTAGATACCTTAGACAGATCCGTATTGTTTTATGCCGCTATTAC
>CALIWP010000129.1 GCA_938046705.1 uncultured Campylobacter sp.
AGCCCGACTACATAAAAATCGACGGCTCCATCATAAAAAATATAGACACGAGCGAGGACTCTCGTGCGATAGCCGGCGCCATCATCGCCTTTGCCAAGAAGCTCAATATAACAGTGATAGCCGAATTTGTCCGCTCAAAAGAGGTGTTTGATGCATGCGTAGAGCTTGGCGTGGACGAGTTTCAGGGTTTTTATCTAGGAGAGCCTAGAGACAGCCTTTATGAGGATTAAATATAACTATGATCCGATTTTTTCGGAGGCTTTAATCTTTTGCCGTCTTATAAACTAGCCTTGTTTTTTTTGATGAATTATCGCCGATTTTTACATCATTTTAACTTTTAATAAAAACAATCATATCTCTTGCGGAAATTTTAAAGCGGACCGGTTTTTGTAAATAAATTACCAAGTAAAGCTTTATACAATGAAATCTCATTGAGATAATTGCCGAATTTATGCACTTGACACGCTTTAGGGCATACTTCATTAAGTTTTGTAATTACTTATGGATCAATGTCTTCTTTTGTTTGTTCTAAGTTTGGTTTAGACTTTTGTTTTTGCGACAGCGGCGTCAAATTTGACTTTAATTTTTATTGGGTTTTGGCGATTCCTGTTTGATTGCGAAAAAAGCACTATATCGCGCAAGGATAAGATTTGTCCATGCACCCCAAAAAGCTAAGTATATTTGGTTTTTGTGGTTTGGGCTGGGAGCTTTGTGTGGTTTAAATTTTATCAAGATTGATCGGCCGAGTATTATGATTAAAAACTATCAAATTTCAAGATATTTTTTGCAGAAATAAAAAAGCTAAATTTAGCGACCTGTATCGTAAAGACGCAGGTTAATTCGACTTACAAATTTAGCTTAAATTTGCGCTTTGATTTTTTCGTAAAGTGATAAAATTTCGTCTTTTTTGATGATAAAGCTATTTTTGTTTGCGATAAGGTGCGCGGAGCTATGCATAATGGTCTCGGCGACTTTTAGCCCGTTTTGCTTCATTGTCGTGCCCGTTTCCACGACGTCCACGATCGCATCTGCTAGTCCAACCAGCGGCGCTAGCTCGATCGAACCGTAGAGCTTGATGATCTTTAGCGCGGTGGCTTTTGCGGCGAAGTAGTTGCGCGATATGTGCGGCATTTTAGTGGCGATCTTTAGCTCTGGAGCGTTTAAATTTAACTCCTCGCCATCCTTGATACCCACACAGACGCGGCATTTACCGATCTTTAGATCAAGTAGGCGCACGACGTCAGGACGGTGCTCTTCAAGTACGTCAAGGCCCACCACGCCGATATCTGCAGCGCCGTTTACGACGTAGGTCGGGATGTCTTGGTTGCGAACCATTAGAAATTTAAAATCGCCCTCGCTCATCAGTAGTTTTCTATCCTCAAACTCAAACGAGCTTTGAAAAATTTTCCTAAAAATCGCGAGAGTTTCGTCGGCGATGCGGCCTTTTGGCAAAGCAACCGTTAGCATAAAATGTCCTTTTTTTGTTCGATTAGTTTTTGCATCCCGCGAAATACGAGCATGCGGTCGTAGATACTCGTGGTAAAAAAGCGCGATAAAAACTCGCCGTCGCCGCCCGTGAAGTAGATTTTCGAGCCGTTTGCCATGTTTTCTATGAGAAGCAGGATCGGTTTGATGATGCCGTAGCTCACCGCGTCGGTCGTTTTTTGCGGGAGTGCGTCGAGGTCGATCTGCGAATTTAGCGAGATTTTTAGCCTAGGCGAAATTGCTTCGCAAGCTTTTAGGATGTGCGAAATGCCGGGCACTATCGCGCCGCCAAGGTGCATAGAGTCCATCATAACGTCTATGGTTACGGCACTACCTGCATCGACAATAAGACCGTTTTTTACGGCATAACAGCTAGCCACGCGGTCGATACCAAGGCCTTTATAGATAGTATCTAGTTCAAAATAGGGCTCCAAATTTACGAATCTGGGCGAATTTTGCAACCTTTTGGTTACTTCGTCGTTTACGCTGATAAAATAAATCTTCTCATCGCCTCTAAAATATTTAAAATTTTCAATCCTGATTTTGGTTATTTTGCCGTTTTCAAAAAAGGTGGCGTTAGTGTTGCCTACGTCACATAGAGTCATGTTTGTAGCCGTTTTCTTTCATCAAATTTGCGGTTTTTGAGCAGATATCCGAGCTGTAAAAAATAGCTTTTTTCTTAAAATTTACGCCTGTTTGCTCAGCGATTTTATCAGCTATTTCATTAATCGCTTCAAATTCTTTGCTTAAAAATCTAGCCTTTGCGCTACGGAAAAATAAAAGCATATAAAATCCCTTGATATCGACGCCCGTAAGTGCGACAAGGGTCTTTTTTTTAGTAAATTTATCAAGCTCCACCCAGCTTAGATTTTTTAAAATAATCTTTTTGGCTTCCAGAACTTGATAAATTTCTTGCTTCGTCATTTAAGCTCTAAGCTGTAATCGTCGTAGTAAAATTCTTTCGCGCCGGCGAAAATTTGGCTCTCGACCTCGTCTGAAAGCTCGTAAATTTTGGCATTGTCGAGCGCTAGATCTGTCTTGATGAGATATCCTGTTTTTTCCATTATATAAAGCGAGCCGTTATAGACGGTGGCGCTTGAAAAGATGGCGAATTTAAAATATACGTCTTTGATTTGTTTCAAATTTAGGTCGCTAAGCACGATTTTGCCGTCTTTTAGCAAGATATATACATATTCGCCGTTTATGACGATGTCTTTTATCTCGCCGTTATAGTAAACCGTTTTTTCCGGATTTATCGAGACGATACGTTTGCCGGTGGCGGCTATCATCGTGTCGTTTACGACGTTTAGAGATATGATGTTGTTAAAAAACTGTTCGCTACTCACGACTACGTCGCGTAAAATTCGGCCCTGGTTTTTATCTGCGATCATGATCTTTCCGTCAAGCGTAGGGAAGATGACGAGCGAGCTCATAAATAACGGCGCCGCGACGCGGGAGTCTTGCGCATAGACGTTTGAGCTTTCAAACTCGAGCAAAGTATCGTTTGTTGCAATGTCGATGAGATATATGACATTGCCAGCGCTTAAAAGGGCTAGTTTATTATCTTCTAGAGCGGCTGAAACGATTGCTTCATTGAAGCTTCTTTGAAATAAAATTTCGTTTGAGCTGTTTGCAACGATCAAATTTCCGTCCAAATCGGAGCTGATAAATTTACCGTCGACGGAATTTAGCAAGGTTGCGCCCTTTGGTAGCTTTATCTCTGGCGAGAGTAGGCCGTTTTTGGTTATGGCCATGCCGTTTTTTAGCACCGCTCCGTTTATGCTCGCCGTCGCGATGCTCACCGGCAGCCTGTTTTCTGAAATTTTTTCATTTTGCACATCGGTCGGTTCGAAATACTGCCTTTTCGTACTGCATCCGCCAAGTACCGCGACGCAGAGCGCAGCCGCTAAAATAGCTTGAAATTTTCTCATTTTGCGTTTCCTTGATAGTGTTCTAAATTTTTGACGATGGATTGAAGCTGAGAATTTAAAGGAACCTTTTTAAATTCGTTTTTTGCTTCGTCGATTCTATTTTCTTTCATTAGCTCGTAGCCTCTAACGACAGCCTTGTATGAAGTTAAAATTTGACCGCTAGGCTCGTTTATCTGAGACTTTACGATATCTTTTAAAAGCGGATCTATTTGCTCGTTTGCTAGCGATTTTAGCGCGTTCGTGTCGTTGTTATCAATGGCTCTTTTAAACTCGTAAAGCGCGTAAAGCGAGGGGTCTTTTTGCTTTAGCTCGGCTTTTGCCTGCTCGTCTTTTGGATTAAGTATCAGTTTTGCATATGCGGCGTTTGCGGCTTTAAACTCTTTTTCTTTTAAAGCGCCGTTTATATAGTATCCCGCCGCGCCGATGACGCCTAAAGCGAGCGCACCGATGATAATTTTTTTATATTTTTTAAAAAATCTTTCGCTTTTTATTATGTTTTCTAAAAATTGTTCCTGAGTATTTAACTCTTCCTTTATAGAATCAATATCATCTTTGATGGCCAAGTTTGTTCCTTAAATTTTAGTTATTGAAAGTTCGTAATTGTAGCATAATAAATATAAAACAGCATAAAAATCAAGGCAAATTGTGTTATAATGCGGAAAATTTTAAAAATTTGACGAGGTTTTATGCAGATAGACGATACTTTATTAACCAAACTCGAAAAGCTTAGTTCGCTCAAAGTCGAGAGCGACAAGCGAATGGAAATCGAAGGTCAACTCAGTGAAATTTTGAGCTTTGCGGGTATACTAGACGAGCTTGATTTAAGCGCTTCTCAAGCGGTAGTAAGCTCTAGGGAAGGCGGAACTCCGTTAAGAGAAGACGTAAGCGTGAGCTCTGACGTGATAGAAACTATACTTAAAAACGCTCCAATGAGTAGCGAACACTTCTTTGTCGTGCCGAAAATTATAGAATAAGGAAATTTTATATGGAGCAAATAAGGCAAGAAACTCAAAATGATAGTTTAGAGCCCAAGAAGATAGACGTAAGCTTGGAGACGTTATTAAAAACGGTCGTCCACAATAAGGCCAGTGACTTACACCTTGTTGCAAGAAGCGAGCCGCAGATCAGAATAGACGGAACCTTGAGGCCGCTTGAGCTCGGCGTGCTAAAAGGGCACGATATACAAGATATCTGCTATGCGCTCATAACCGACGTGCAAAAAAGCGATCTCGAGGAAAATAGAGAGCTTGACTTCGCAATAGAGCTTCCCGGCGTTGGACGTTTTAGGGGCAACTATTACTATACTATGAACGGCGATTTGGCTGCCGCATTTCGTATTATTCCGACAGATATTCCGTCTCTTGACGACCTTAGAGCGCCTGCTATTTTTAAAGAAGTGGTAAAGCGCGAAAAGGGACTAATTTTGGTCACCGGACCTACGGGTAGCGGTAAATCGACGACGCTTGCCGCGATGCTAAACGAGATAAATTTAAACGAAAGAAAGCATATTATTACCGTAGAAGATCCTGTCGAGTTCGTACATACGAATAAAAAAGGTCTTTTTTCTCATAGAAACGTAGGCGTGGATACCAAGTCTTATGCCAAGGCGCTCAAAAGCGCACTTCGTGAAGACCCTGATATTATTTTGGTGGGCGAGCTTCGAGATAGGGAAACGATATCCACGGCTATTACTGCGGCGGAAACAGGCCACTTAGTATTTGGCACGCTACACACAAACTCAGCTATTCAGACCATCAACCGTATCATAGATAGCTTTGAGGGCGGCGAGCAACTCCAGGTTCGAAATATGCTTTCTGTTTCTTTAACGGCGGTTATATCGCAAAGCCTGCTTCCTAAAATCGGTAGCGGACGGCTTGCTATACATGAGATATTGATAAATAATAACGCTATCGCAAACCTTATTCGAGAAAACAAGGTGCATCAAATTTACTCCCAAATGCAGCTAAACCAACAAGTAACCGGCATGATGACGCAAACGCAGTCCTTAATGAAAGCTATTAGAGCAAATCAAATCACGAAAGAAATGGCGATGAGATATTCAACCAATCAGCAAGAACTCGCACCATTGTTAGGTATGTAATGGATTTTGTTACTCTATTTGACGTAGTCGTCGTTTCATTGGTTTTGATACTGGGTATAAAAGGCGTGATAAGCGGACTGATAAAGGAAATATTTGGCCTCATCGGTCTAATCGGCGGTATCGTCGTGGCTAGTAGATTCGGTATTAGAGTCGGTCATCTGATAAGCGATAATGTTTATAAAATAGAGGGCGATTCTATTTTATTTTTTGCTGGATTTTTAACGACGCTTATCGTATTCTGGATACTTTGCTTAGGTATCGGCGCATTTTTGTCAAAACTAGTCGGACTAAGCGGACTTGGATTTTTAGATAAACTGGGCGGATTTATCATCGGAAGCGCCAAAATTTTCCTAGTTTTTGCGGTTTTGATAGTGACTATTTCAAATATTCAAGTTTTAAACAACAAAATAGAGCCGTATTTTAGGGGAAGTAAACTGTACCCGATTTTGCTGGATACCGGCAAATGGATAATGAATGTTAACGTAAAAGGCATATCAGGCGGCGTGGGAAATATCGAAACGCCGTTTGACGCATCTATGCAGGAGCAAAGACCAAATTTAGAGATAAATTCGACGATTAAGGAGTACAAATGATGATTGAGAATTTAGAATACGACGCGCTTCTTGAGAAATTTAAAAAAATTTTGAGAGACAACGGGCTAAAATACACGCAACAGCGAGAAGTTCTACTAAAGACGCTCTACAACAACGACGAGCACTTCACTCCGGAGAGACTTTATTTTTTCATTAAAGAGACCTATCCTGACTTAAACGTCGGCATCGCGACCGTTTATAGGACGCTAAATTTACTCGAAGAAGCCGAGATGGTAACCTCCATCAGCTTTGGTTCGCAAGGTAAAAAATTCGAGCTCGCAACCAAACCTCACCACGATCATATGATATGCCGCAGATGCGGAACTATCATCGAATTTGAAGACGCAACCATAGAAAAAAGACAAGCAAATATCGCAAAAGAGCATGGCTTTAAGCTAACCGGACACATGATGCAGCTTTACGGAGTGTGCAAAGAGTGCAATGCCAAAGAGGCAAAGGGCGGCAAGTGATATTTGAAAATCAACTGGAGATCCAGAGGCTAGAGACTGCAAATGAGTTAAGAAGCGCGGGCGTAAATCCCTATCCGCACTTTTTGCGCCGCGATATGGATATAACTAAATTTAGACTTAAATTTAAACACATTATAGACACTGAAGAAAAGAGTGCCGAAGGCCAGCTAGTAAGCCTTGCTGGGCGCGTAAAGCTCATCAGGGATGCTGGCAAGGCGATATTTGCCAACATTGAAGACGAGGACGGCAATCTTCAAATTTACTTTAGTAATAAGACGCTTGATCCTGATTGGTTTAAGGTCGTAAAGAAAAATATCGAAGTAGGCGACATAATATACGTGCGCGGATATGCCTTCGTCACGCGAACGGGCGAATTTTCTATGCACGTTAGCGAACTAACTTTAGCGTCAAAGGCCATTTCGCCGCTTCCAGAGAAATTTCACGGACTAACGGACATCGAGACTAGATATCGCCAGAGATACCTCGATATGATAATGAATCCAGAGGTCAGAGCTGATTTTAAGCGCCGCTCGGTTATCGTTAGCACGATTCGCAGATTTTTCGAGGATAAGGGCTTTCTAGAGGTCGAGACTCCGATGATGCACCCGATCCCTGGCGGAGCGAACGCTAAGCCTTTCGTTACGTTTCATAACGCGCTTGGCGTGGAGAGATTTTTACGCATCGCACCCGAGCTTTATCTAAAGCGCCTCATCGTTGGCGGCTTTGACGCTGTTTATGAGATGAATAGAAATTTCCGCAACGAAGGTATGGACTTAACGCATAATCCCGAATTTACGAGCATCGAGTTTTACTGGGCATGGCATACCTATCACGATCTCATGGGACTAACCGAGGAGTTATTTAACGTGCTTCTTGATAAACTCGATATGCCTAAAATCATCGAATTTGACGGTATGCAGATCGATTTTAGTAAACCGTTTAAACGCATAAGCTACAAAAAAGCGCTCGTAGAAATCGGCGGACTAGACGAAACTATCATTGACGATAAAGATAAAATTTTAGCCAAGCTCAAAGCGGACGGCTTTGAGGCAAACGCTAAGCTTGATTTGGGGCATTTGCAGGCCGAGCTTTTCGACAACTACGTAGAGAGCAAACTAATCGATCCGACGTTTATCATCGACTATCCGATCTCTATCAGTCCGCTTTCTCGAAGAAGTGACGCAAATCCCGATATAGCCGAGAGATTTGAGCTGTTTATCGCAGGACGCGAGCTAGCTAACGGCTTTAACGAGTTAAACGATCCAATTGATCAATACGGCCGCTTCGCTTCACAAATCGAAGCTAAAAATGCAGGAGACGATGAAGCTCACGAGATGGACGAGGACTATGTGAGGGCTCTTGGCTACGCGATGCCTCCGACTGCGGGGCAGGGCATCGGTATAGATAGGCTCGTGATGCTACTAACCAATAAAAAATCCATCCGCGACGTGGTACTTTTCCCGGCGATGAGACCGCAAAAAAACGAAACCAAGGAGAATTAATGAGTTTGCAAAGTTATGATAAAGAAATTTTTGATTTAGTAAATTTGGAATTAAAACGCCAATGCGACCATCTCGAGATGATCGCGAGTGAAAATTTTACCTATCCTGAAGTAATGGAAGTAATGGGCTCGATTCTAACCAATAAATACGC
>CALIWP010000130.1 GCA_938046705.1 uncultured Campylobacter sp.
CTACTATATGAAGACGGCCTTTTGCAATACAAACCAAAGCCGATAGACCCGAAAAAGATAGAAGAATTTGATAAAGAGATAGACTACTATAAGCAACATTGTTCAGATGAAAATTCTACGTTTAAAGATACCGAATCTTTTGTAAAATGGGCAAATGAAGAAAAAAGAGGGGAATATGTACGGCAGTTTTTAGAAGCGCATAAAAATAATCCCAGCGCCAATATAAGTAGTCAAGACAAAGAAAAATTAATATCTAATAAACTAATACAAAAACGAAGGAGCAAAGATGCCGCAGAGCGACGATGATAGATCGCTATATAGCGCAGTGAAGGTTGTCGGGCAAATTTGAGCCGACTAGCAAAAGTCAAATTTGATCGAAAGAGCGGTCAAATTTAAGCTAAATTTGACAAGTTCTCACTCCTCGTCGGTCAAATTTTGCGCCCCGGCGGCGAAAAACGTATCGCTGTGGATATTTTCAAATGCAGCCTTTAGCGAGACGAAAAGCTTTGGATTTTGCTTTTCCAAATTTGCCAAAAGCTCTTTAGTTTCGGCTCTGGCGTGAGGCATCTTGATATCAAATCGCATCGCCGGACACGCCTCGTCGCCGATAACCGTAAGCCCGTTTCGCACGGCGTTTTCGCGTAGTTGCCTTTCGCGCACGAATATAAACGGCCTGATAACCTCGATACCGTTTGCCGCGACGTATTTTGGAGCAAGCGTTCGTAACGCGCCGTTATAAGTAAAATTCATAAAAAAACTCTCGACCGCGTCGTCGAGGTGGTGGGCAATGGCGAGCTTGTTAAAGCCGTGCTCAAGCGCGTAGGTATAGAGATAGCCGCGCCTCATACGCGAGAAAAAGCTGCAAAAGCTGGAGTTTTTGCGGATCTTGTCCTTGGATATCTCGAATATCGAGCTATCGATCACGTCGTGCTCGATGCCGTGCTCGGCGCAGTGGCGCGTGAGATAGGCGTAGTCCTCGCCCATGCCGTAGCTTAGCGTCACGGCCTTAAACTCAAATTTTTCGGGCGTAACGTTTTGCATGTGTTTTAGTACGTGCGCGAGCGCGAGGCTGTCCTTGCCGCCGCTAAGACCGAGCAAAATTTTATCCCCGCCGCACACCATGCGGTATCTGGCGTTAGTTTGCCCGACCTGGCGCAGCAGCCGCTTGCTAAGCTCTATCATAGCCGCTCGATCATCGCGAGCATGAACTGCGCGCTGACGTTTGCCGAGTCTTGTAAAAATTTATCGAAGTCAAACTCCGCACTGCCACCCGCCTCGTCGCTGATGGCGCGAAGCACGAAAAACGGTACGCCTAGACTCTCGCAAACTAGCGCCACGCTAGCGCCCTCCATCTCGGCCGCATCGGCTTTGAAGGTCGCTTTTAGCCACTCTTTTTTCGCATTATCGCAGATAAACTGATCGCCCGTGGCTATGACGCCACCTTTTAGCTCGATGCCTTTTTCGGCAGCGACGCTAGAGGCTAACGCGTTTAGAGCGTCGTCGCTTTTGATAAAGATGCTGGTCTCGGGCACGTAGCCGTGAGGATGACCAAACGCCGTGATATCGACGTCGTGCTGCACGAGGCTAGTAGCATAGAGCATATCGCCGATTTTCAAATTTGGATTTAGCGCGCCTGCGACGCCGGTAAAAAGTAGCTTTCGGGCGCCAAATTTCTCTATCATCACGCTTGCGGTTAGGGCGGCGTTTACCTTGCCGATCTTTGAGTAGGCGATCACAAGCTCTTTGCCGCCGAAATTTGCGAGGTAAAATACGTTATTTGCGTGCTTAACCTCTTTGTAGTCTTTGATACGCTCGAGCAGAGGGGCGACCTCCTCGCGCATCGCGCCTAAGATCGCTATCATTTAAGCTCCTTTAAAAGCTCGTCAAGGCTGCTAAGATCGGTGACGCTAAAGGTCGGCTTTTCGGTGATTTTTTTGTTGATACCTTTTAGCACGCTACCGCCGAACTCCACAAACATATCAACCTCGTTTTCGATGCTTTTGATGCTTTGTTTGTATAAAACAGGGCTAACGAGCTGGGCTTTTAGCAAATTTAACGCTTCGTCTTTCGAGCCGTAAGCCTTGGCCGACGCATTTGAAACGACTGGGACAAATTTAGCGGCTAATGCCGGCTCTAGCTGTGCCGTTAGTTTCTCGCTCGCGTTTTTCAAAAGCGGGCAGTGGCTGATGACGGACATATTTAGAGGCAGTACGCGCTTAGCGCCTGCTTCTTTAAACGCAGACTCAAATTTGGAGATGTCGTCTTTTAGCCCTGCGATCACGATCTGACCGTCGCAGTTGTAGTTCGCGGCGTAAATTTGATGGCCGTCCGCTTGCGCGTTTTTGCAAATTTGCTCGACCGTCTCGTCGCTAAGCCCTAAAATAACGCTCATCGTCACGTCTTTGCCCGTGCAGTCCTCTTGCATAAATTTACCGCGTAAATTTACGATCCTAAGCGCATCAACAAAATCAAACGCGCCGCTAACCGCAAGCGCGCTAAACTCGCCCAAAGAGTGGCCAAGCGCGAATTTAGGCTTAAAATTTACGCTTTGCTTTAAAGCAAGATAGCACATAAGCGAATTTAAAACGATGGCGGGCTGAGTAAATTCGCTCCTGTTTATAAGGTTATTTTCGTTGAAAAGTAGATTTGAAAAGTCGATTTTTAGGCTATCGCTTGCATTTTGCAAAAGCTCGGCGGCCGGGCGGAAATTTTCGTAAATTTCCTTACCCATGCCGATACTTTGCGAGCCTTGTCCTGGAAATATCAACGCCGCTCTCATCTAGGTACTCTTAGTGGCAACCGCATCCGCCGTCATCGTGATGATGACCGTGTCCGCCGCAGCAACCGCCCTCTTTGTGATCGTGATGACCGTGATCGCCACAACATCTACCTTCGCCGTGGTGATGGTCGTGATCATGTCCGCCGCAACCGCATGTATGTGCACCGCCTACCATGCCGGTAGCTATCTCGTCCTCTGTAGCATCGCGTTTGTCGAAAATTTGAACCTTAAACTCCAAATCCTTGCCTGCATAAGGGTGGTTAAAATCCACGGTCACGTCGTCCTCGCCGATAGATTTTACTATCACGCGTACGCTCTCGCCGTGCTCGCCTTGACCAAAAAGCTCCATGCCCTCTTTTAGCTCGATGCCCGCAAATTGCTCTTTAGGTAGCATCTGAACGGCACTAGAGTCGTACTCTCCGCAAGCCTGTGCAGCCGGGATAACGATAACCTTTGTTTCGCCCTTTTTTAGTTTAGTAACTTCTTCTTCTAGCTTCTCGATGATATGTCCGCGACCTGTTAAAAAGGAAATTTCTTGCCCAACCTGCATATTGGACTCTAAAATTTCGCCCGTTTTTGCGTCTTTTAGCTCATAAAACATAGCTATAACTTGTTCTTTCACGTTCTTCTCCTATTTATGAAAATAACGTGATTATATCGTTAAATTTATTAAAGAATGTTTTAGTTTCGAGTAGGTGCAGCTTTGGCTTCTTTGCTGTCCGGATAGCCTAGTTTTAGCGCTTTGTAAAATTTATTCGCACTTGCCGTGTCTTTTATCTTATCAAAGCTAATAGCAGTGTGATAAAGAAGCTTTGGCGTATACTCGGCCTTGTCGTAGAGCTGGATACTTTGCTGGTAGTATTTTATGGCGTTGTTGTAAGCTTTTTGCTGATACGCTATCTCGCCGAGATAAAAATTCGCCATTGCAGGCTTATGATCTTTGCTTAAAAGATATTCGTACCTAGCCTTTGCATCATCAAGCTTACCTGCGTCAAATAGCTTTTTAGCTTCGCTTGCTACATCTTGATTTTTTTGTTTGGTAAAATCAATTTTCGGAGCTTGTGGCTCAGCAGCGGCTGGGCTATTGCTAGCTACCGGCTTGTCTTCATCGTTTTTTTTTGTGGTAGCGGGTGCGGCGTTGCTCTTATCTATCAAAGCGCCCATATCCTTAAGGGCTTTGGTGATTTTAGCGTTGTTGGCCTCTTGTATTTTTCGGCTTTCTTCTACGTATTTTTTAAGCTCGTCAAAATCACTTTTTGCGGTAGAATTTCCGTCGTTTCCTTCAAGATCGCTTAGTCTTTTTTCTATCCTAGACATTCTTGAGTTTAGTCCGTCTAGTACACTTTGCAAGCCCTCTAAGCGCTCTTGCATAGCATTTAAATTTGACTCGACGTCGCCCATGTTTCTACTTAAATTTTCTACGTTTTGCTTGTTCTTTAGAAAAGTTTTTTCATTATCGGTCAAACCGTAGGGACTCGAGCTATCTAAATTTCCAGCATCAAATACCGAAATTTCATTGGAAGCGGAATAAGAGAGAGTGGCTCCTATAAAAAGAGCCACGAAAGTTTTTAAATTCGTCATAAAATTAATTATGGAAGAACTTTAAATTCAGCACGTCTGTTTTGAGCGTCGCAAGCTTTTGTTTTGTCTGTGCAAACAGGATTGCTTTCGCCATAGCTTACAACCGTGATTCTATCAGCAGCAACGCCTTGTTTTACAAGAGCGTCTTTAGCAGCTTTTGCTCTTTTTAGACCAAGCGCATAGTTGTACTCATCTGTACCCCACTCGTCGCAGTTACCCTCTACTTTTACAGAAAGAGCTTGAGCTTCTGATTGATTAAATAGGCCTGCATTTGTGTTGATAGCAGACTGCATGTCGCCTTTGATATTAAATTTATCAAAGTCAAAGTATACAGTTTGAACTTGACCTTCAATGCTTGAGATTAATTGTTGCAATCTCTCGCTATCACTCATCATGTTATCGCTTGAGTTCATACCGCCCATATTTTGATTGGCGTCAGCGCTCATATCAACTTCAGGGTTTTTAGAGCTACAACCGCTCAACAATAAAGCCGCAATAGCAGCAGAAGTTAAAACTACTTTTTTCATTTTCATCCTTTTATAGAAATTTAACGTGATTATATCATAAAATTTACTAAATATTACCAATCAATCGACTGAATTTTGCCGATTTTTAACGGAAATTGGAAACTTTTGTTCTCATTTACGCGAATTATACCAAGTGAACTCTGTCCTCCAAGCTCTTTTATAAACACTACGCTTTGCCCGTCGCTAGAAAATCTAGGGTATAAATTTTTACCGCTTGCGGTAAGCTGTCTGATGTAATCAGTCTGCGTAGAGATCATGTAAATGTTAAAATCTCTCGTTCCAAAGCTACTCTTGCCGTCTTCTCTACTAGAGTAAACTATATAGTTTTGATAGGTACTAACGGAGTTGTTGTTTTTGCCGTGATAGACCAACTGCTCAAAACCGCTTCCATCGACGTTTTGCGCGAAGACGTTAGGATAACCGAGTCTATCGGAAACAAAAACTACGCGTCTATCGCCGTCGACAAAGTTGCCGTTAACATCTATACCGCTATAGTTGGTTACCTGAGATAGCCTTTTTGAATTTAGATCATATATATAGATATCAGGCTGATCTTGTGGAGCCATAGTTAGCAAAATTTTATCTCCGTTTTGACTAACATCAGAGGCTATAAGCATACCTCCCTTGCTATCTAAAATTTTAGTTTTTTGGCCGCTTGCAACATCGTATCTATAAAGAACTAAGTTTTTACCGCTGTAATCAGAGTAGTAAAACGCGCTCTGATCAGCTCCTACCCATTTAGGAAATATATTCAAACCGCCGCGAACAAGTACTTTTTGGTAGGTCAAAGTGTAGTCGGCTATAACGATCTCGCTTTGCTTTGAACCGGTTCCTTTGGCAAAGATGATAAATTTCTCCATCCAATTTACAGGCGGCATTTTTAGCTCGTTAATGAGCTCAACTATCGCTTTGTGTGCGATAAACGGATACTTTGCCCCGTCGTTCATATTGTAAATTTTCTCGTACTGAGTAGTCGCCGTTTTTGCATTAATTAGCTTAACCCTGAGGGTTAGAGGCGAGTTTGCAGAGCCCTCAAGCGCGTATCTAAATATAAGCTGCGCACCTTTTTCGCTCATCACGTTCGTGTTCGAGTCGCCCTCATAGCTACTGGCGATATATTCGTCCGCAACCTCAAAATCAGAGCTGACCTTCAAGTCGCCCAACATGATTTTATGAAATTTGCTTTTAAAGGCCTGATCGCCGACAGCCGTTGTAGCGTCTTGAAGCACGATTTTTGGTAGGGCTAAGCCTTTGTTGACGACCGAAATAGTTGCATCAACGGCAAAAAGCCAACTGGTAAAAGCAAGAAAAAGTAAAATTTTCTTCATTTTTCCTCCATTATTCTAATTTGTCTTCTAGTTTGGTTCCGAGCCTAACAGCTCTGCCTATCTGGGTAGGCGGCGGAAATTTCTCAAAAGTCATACTTTGCAAGAAATCCCTAACTTTGTTATTAAATTCGCTATTATACGATAACTTTTTTATATCGTAACTAAACGATCCATCAATGCCAATGACGATCTCAACCTCCGCCTCATCGGTAGAATCAGCCTTATAAGCACTCCATTTACTCTGCAAAATTCTACTAATCATACCGAAGTATTCGTTGTATTCGCCTGTCATTTGCGACTTTGGAGTCTTGGCAACCTGATCTAAGGTAAGCGCATTTATAACGTCGCTAGCTTTTTTTTGCTGGCTCGTTATCTGGACTTTTTCCGGTTTTTTACGACTTTGCTCTTTTGGTTGCTCTTTTTTCTTAACAACCTTATCTTCTTTTAGTTTAGAGGTGTCGATACTACCAAATAAATCCTTTAAATTTGGCTCTTCAACTTTTTTTTCTTCAGGTTTTGGCGGTGCAGGATCCGGTTCAGGCGGCTTGTTTGTAGTGTCCGGCTTTGGCTCTTCTTTTTTAACCTCTTCCTTTACCGGTTGAGGTTTTTCCTCTTTTACAATCTCTTTTTTGGGCTCGGGCGCTTTTATGGTAATGTCAGGCTCGCGCTCAACTATCATAATATCCATAAAAGCATCTTTAGTATCGGTGTATTTTTTAGGATCTTCCTTAAAATAGGTAAGCTTAATAAAAATACTGCTTATGATACAAAGGTAAAGAAAAGCCGATAGTAAGAAGTAGCCAGAAGTGTTAAATTTGAGATCAAATTTATCCATTAGTTTGGAGTGCTACCTTTGTAAAGCCTGCGTTTTTTACGCTCTTTAAAACAAACATCACATCATCGTATATGAGGCTTTTGTCGGCCTTAATATAAACAGGCGAGTTTTTATCGTATTTTGCCCCGATAAGCACTATATTGTCAGGAAGTTCGCGCAAATTCATGGTATTTTGATCTATTCTAACCTTTTTTGTGGCATCAACGATAACAGTCAAATCTTTTTTTTGAGCCGAGGATGTTTTAGTTTTTGAGCCGTCCGGTAGCAAAATTTGCTCCTCATAAACGATAGTAGGCGTCGTAACCATAAGGATCGCCAGCAAAACAAGCATGATATCCACAAGCGGAGTTATGTTTAGCTCCGGAGTTTCGTCGAGATTTATCATTGATCTTCTTTAAGCGTTACTAGAATATCGACTTCACGCCTGATGACGCCCATGAGCTCATAAGCTTTTCGTTTGATAAGCAAGCTAAACGTATAAGCGGGAATCGCTACAAATATACCTGCTCCGGTAGCCACGAGAGCCTCACTAATAGCTGGAGCAATAACTCCTAACGACGAATTTCCTCCGCCTTGACCAAGCTGAGAAAATGTCTCCAAGATAGAAACAACCGTACCGAAAAGTCCGATAAAAGGCGATGTAGAAGCAATAATGCTAAGCCAAGTAATGCCGCTAGTCGCGTTTCTCTCTGAGATACTAACGGCGACCGAAAGCTTTTCTTTGGACACGGAGCCGCTTACGAACCTTTTTAAAACGGAGTCGTTTAGAGTATGCTTAGAGCCGCCCATTAATAGCGACTCAAGCGCATTTTGCTCTTTTTTTTGCCAAGAGCTAAGCCCTGCCATACGGGATAAAAGTATGGTAAGGCTTATTATAAAATAAAAAGAGAGCCAACTAAGTACGAATATAGTAATAAAACTACTTCTTGATAAGTAGTTCAAAAAAATATCAAGCCCAGCCACTATCTTGTCCGAGCCATACTATCTAGTTTTGCTACGGCAGCAGCCATAGCGTTATTCTCGCTACTCATGCTAGCGATCAAATCCTTCGCCTTTTGCAATGAATTTGCTATCTCGCTCTCGGAATTTCCAGACACATGAACGGCGCCGTCAGCAAGGATAGTGGCCTTGCCCTCATTTATCTCAGCATATCCCCAGTTGATCGCGACGGCATCATGACTTTTATCTTCGCTCTCGATATCTATAACGCCGGCTTTCAAAAGCGAAATAAGTGAAGCGTGTCCGGGCAAAACCCCGAACTCGCCCTCACTACCAGGCAAAACTACGCTTTTGATATCGTTTGAAAACACTAAACCCTCAGGCGTAACGATTTCTAAATGTAATTTATTCATTACTTTTTCCTTTAAATTTAGGCTTTAAGTTTTTCAGCTTTTGCTATCGCCTCGTCGATGTTTCCTACCATATAAAATGCGTTTTCCGGCAAATCATCATATTTGCCTTCCAAAATTCCCTTAAAGCCAGCAATATTCTCCTCAAGACTTACGTACTTACCAGGACTTCCCGTAAATACCTCGGCAACGAAGAACGGCTGAGATAAAAATCTCTCGATCTTTCTAGCGCGGTCGACGGTAACCTTATCTTCTTCACTAAGCTCGTCCATACCAAGGATTGCGATGATGTCTTGAAGGTCTTTATATTTTTGCAAAACCGCCTGCACGCCGCGAGCGACTTTATAGTGCTCACCGCCTAAAATTTGAGGATCGAGCATTCTTGATGTCGAATCAAGCGGGTCAACCGCAGGATAAATTCCCTTTTCTGCAATAGCTCTGTTTAGAACGGTAGTTGCGTCAAGGTGCGCAAAAACGGTCGCAGGAGCCGGGTCGGTAAGGTCGTCTGCAGGGACGTAAACGGCTTGAACCGAAGTAATTGAACCTTTTTTAGTTGATGTAATTCTCTCTTGGAATTTACCCATTTCGCTCGCTAAAGTCGGCTGATAACCAACGGCGGACGGGATACGTCCAAGAAGTGCCGACATCTCTGCACCCGACTGAGAGAAACGGAAGATATTGTCGATAAACATCAAAACGTCAAGTCCCATCTCGTCACGGAAATACTCAGCCATCGTTAGACCTGTTAGAGCGATACGATTTCTTGCTCCTGGTGGCTCGTTCATTTGGCCGTAGCACAAGGCAACTTTGTCCAAAACGTTACTTTCTTTCATCTCGTGATAAAGGTCATTTCCTTCGCGCGTTCTCTCGCCAACACCTGCAAATACAGAGTAACCACTGTGTTTAAAT
>CALIWP010000131.1 GCA_938046705.1 uncultured Campylobacter sp.
CGTGCGTCTAAATTTACCCAGCCGTCAAATTTACCCAGCTTGTTGATTTAACTAGTAAAAACCTGACTACTCTATTATGTTTACTGAATTTAATTTGCGAATACATAAATAAAAAATAGCTTGCTAAATTTTATAAAAATTTAGTTGCAAGAGCCTTTATTTGATTGTTTGAGTTTGTAGTGAAAAATCCATTTGTCGTTTTGTTGGCAAGGCAGACATTATCGTTATAGACATCAAATTTAAGCAGTCAGCCCAAAGGCTTAGAATTATATAAAAACCATAGTTTAAATAATACCTGAACAAAACTAGCTCAAATTTGCCGAGCACTGCTGTGACTTTTTGACCAGTTACGGCTCGCAAATAGTCGAATTTATAAGCCTAAAATAGTCTTTAGAAGCATGTAAATAAGTGCCGCCGAGCCGCCTGCGATCGGTAGAGTGATGACCCATGCAAGCACGATAGGTTTGACCATTTTCCAGTTGGCGTCACGGTTTAGGATGCCGATACCAAGCACCGCACCAATGAGGATGTGCGTCGAGGAAACGGGGATGCCTAGCTTGGTTGCTAGCAGGATAACGGTACTAGCGGCTAGCTCTGCGCTAAATCCGGTTGTCGGTAGGATCTCTGCTAGCTTGCTACCGATGGTGGTGATGACCTCTTTGCCTAAAAACCAAAGCCCGACAACAAGTGAGATGCCAAATGTCACCATCGCGATGCCCGGTACCGGCGCGGTGGCGTTTATGGAGCCTGTTTTTAGCACGTCTAGGATAGCGGCAAATGGGCCCACGGCGTTTGCGATGTCGTTAGCGCCGTGAGAGAAGGCGAACGAGGAGGCCGTAAATATCTGGAACCACGAGAAAATGCGGTTCGTGCTCTTTTCGGCATTGTCTTTTTTCATCACGTTTATCATCGCAAGCGTGGCGAGATAGGTGACTATACCGATGACGCAGATGATCCAGATCGTGCCGATGAATCCGATGTCAAGATTTAGGTGTGCTAGGCCTTTAAACAGCATCATCGAGGAGATGATGATCGCGCCGATGCCGGCCACCATCGGGATATGTTTGCGCATGGCTTTTGACGTATCTAACTCTTTTTCGCGCTCTTTCATGGCTTTGATGGCGAGCTTGTATTCGCTGCGTTCGCCGCTTTCGACGTCATCCTCGTCAAGGACCGCGATCTTGCTTAGTATCCTTATCTGCTCACTTTCGGGTTTTGTTTTTAGTTCTTGTAAATAGCGCTCTTTGTAGGCTTTGCGCTCACGTTTTAGCACTTTTAGCTCAAGGGTAAATTTGCGAGTCGGGATCAAAATCTTAGATTTTATGTAGCCGTAAATAAAGTAAGAAAGGATGCCTCCTAGTAGCGGCGAGATGACCCAGCTAACGGCGATCCTGCCTATCTCACCCCAGGAAACCATGGCTAGGGCCTTATCTCCGCCCATGGTCGTAAAGCCCATCGTAAGCCCGGCGCCAACGATACCGCCTACGATCGAGTGCGTCGTGGAGATAGGTAGGCCCTTTTTAGACGCGATAAATAGCCAAATGCCCGAGCTTAAAAGTGCCGACATCATAATCAGCACGAAAAGCATCGG
>CALIWP010000132.1 GCA_938046705.1 uncultured Campylobacter sp.
TGGTATAACAGTCGGCATGAAAGACGGCGCTCTAACCGTCATCTCGCCTATCGAAAATACGCCAGCGGATAAAGCCGGCATAAAAAGCGGCGACATCATCCTGCGCATCGACGGCAACGCGACTCTAGGCACTACTATAGATGAAGCTGTAAATAAAATGCGCGGCAAACCAAAGACGCCTATTACGATAACTATCGTGCGAAAAGGCGAGCAAAAGCCGTTTGACGTCAAGCTCGTGCGCGACATCATCTCGGTCGAGTCCGTTTACGCAAAGATGATCGAAAAAGACAACATCCTATATCTTCGCGTGACAAATTTTGACAAGCACGTAACCGAAAAGGCCGAGGAATTTATCAAAAAATATCCAAAAGCCGAGGGTATCATACTAGACCTTCGCAACAACCCGGGCGGACTTTTAAACCAAGCGGTCGGGCTAACTAATTTGTTTATAGATAGCGGCGTGATCGTATCTCAAAAGGGTAGAAACGAGAGCGAAAATAGCGAATTTAAAGCCGCAAGAGCAAATAAAATCACAAATTTACCTTTAGCCGTACTAGTTAACGGTGGAAGCGCAAGCGCGAGCGAGATCGTGAGCGGATCGCTACAAGACCACAAACGCGCCGTCGTTATCGGTGAAAAGACGTTTGGTAAAGGCAGCGTGCAGATCATCCTGCCTGTGGACGACAAAGAGGCTATCCGCCTAACTATCGCGCGCTACTACCTGCCTAGCGGCCGCACTATACAAGCAACGGGCGTGGAACCTGATATCGTCGTATTTCCAGGCAAGGTACCGCAGCAGGACGAGAATGCATTTTCTATAAAAGAGAGCGAACTAAAAAAACACCTAACCAACGAACTGAGTAAAATAGACGCAAATAGCGACAAAAATACTACGAAAATCACAGATAATAAAACTATAATAACCGAGGCTAACGTAAACGACGATATACAACTAAAATCGGCGATTGACGCGATCAAAATTTTACAGCTAAAATAAGGAGTGCAAAAATGCAAAAAAAAGAGCTGATCTACGAAGGCAAGGGAAAAAAGATGTTCGCAACGGACGATGCGAACTTGCTAATAGCGGAATTTAAAGACGATCTAACCGCCTTTGATGCGCAAAAAAGAGGTAACGAAGCCGGCAAAGGCGCGTTAAATAATAAAATTTCGACGCAGCTTTTTCATCTTTTAAAAGAAAAAGGTATCCCGACCCACCTAGTCGAAACCCTAAGCGACACCGAACAGCTCGTGAAAAAATGTGAAATCATCCCGCTTGAAGTGGTCGTGAGAAATATCGCAACCGGCTCACTAACAAAGCGCCTTGCGATAAAAGAAGGCACGGTTTTGTCGTTTCCATTGGTAGAGTTTTACTACAAAAACGACGATCTGCACGATCCGCTCGTAAATGACGAACACTGTCTAATCATGGGCTTAGTTAAGAGTGAAAACGACCTTGATAGGCTAAAACATATGGGTCGCGAGATAAACGCTATTCTATTTAAATTTTTCGCAGACAGAAACTTAAAATTAGTCGATTTTAAAGTCGAATTCGGCGTCGATAAAGACGGAAATATCCTGCTAGCAGACGAAATTAGCCCCGATAGCTGCCGCTTTTGGGACGCTACTACGAACGAAAAACTCGACAAAGACAGATTTCGCCAGGATCTTGGCAACGTAAAAGTCGCCTACGAAGAAGTTTTAAAAAGAATTTTATCTAAGGTTTAAAATGAAAGCTACCATCAACGTATCCCTAAAAAACGGCGTTTTAGACCCACAGGGAAAGGCAGTCGAGCACGCGCTCGGCTCGCTTGGATTTAATAACGTAAGCGGCGTGCGAATAGGCAAACAAATCGTGCTTGACATAGACGCCGCAAGCAAAGACGAAGCGCGCAAGGAGCTCACCAAAATGTGTGAAGAACTGCTCGCAAACACCGTCATAGAGGACTACGAGATAAATTTGAACGATAAATGCGAGAGCGCAAAATGAAAGTCGCCATCGTTTTGTTTCCGGGCACGAACTGCGAGCAAGATACAAAGTACGCCTTTGAGCTTTTGGGTTGCCAGACGCAGATAATCTGGCACAAAGAAAGCGAGATAAATGCCGATCTTATCGTACTTCCGGGCGGATTTAGCTACGGCGACTACCTACGCACGGCAGCTATTGCTAAATTTAGCCCGGCGATGAGTGCGGTTGTAAAACACGCCCAAAAAGGCGGATACGTGCTTGGCATTTGCAACGGCTTTCAGATGCTGTGCGAGCTAAAACTGCTTGCAGGCGCGATGAGACGAAACGAAAATTTAAGCTTCATCTCAAAATACCACTATCTAAAAGTGGTTTCAAATGCAAATAAATTTCTATCAAATTTGAGCGTCGGCGAGGTCGTAAACATCCCGATCGCTCACGGCGAGGGTAACTTTTACGCCGACGAAGCGACGCTAAAAAGCCTCTACGACAACGATCAGGTGCTGCTAAAATACTGCGACGCAAACGGCGCAGAGCTAAATCCAAACGGCTCGGTCGACGAGGTAGCTGGAATTTGCGATAAAAATAAAAAGATATTTGGCCTCATGCCTCACCCGGAGCGCGCCTGCGAGAAATTTTTAGGCACGGATGATGGACTAAAGATGCTAAAAGGGCTAGTTTGCTAAAGCCCTTTTTAGCCTTTTTTACTATATTTGTTTTAGCTTGCACAGCCACCGAGCCTAGTGTGTTTGACATGATGGGCGACGAGCAAAGCCAAAAAGTGATCAAGCCTGCTCTGCAAGCGCCCGCGCAAAAGCCAAATTTACAAAACAGAGCGCCGAGTGCTGAAAATAGAACTCCGAGCCAGACGCAAAGCACGGCTACACAAAATAGAACCTCCACGGCGCAAAGCCAAACCGCAAGCAACCAAGGCGGTACGCATCTGCGCCAACCTATCCCTCAAAATATCGCACCTACCAACGAACCAGAGCTAAATTTAAAAGACAGCCAGCTCTACGAGCGCGTGCAGCCAAACGACATCATCATTAAGGCTTTAAATGCGCCAAAGCAAGTCTACGTCGGGCAAATTTTTAGCTTTACGCTCTCGGTCGATATCCAGGATAACATCGCCGTTGATCTGCAAACTATCTTGCCAGAAACCGAAAACCTAAAATGGCTAAGCTCAAATTTGCGCTGGGATAACGACGGTAAAGGGGTTTACAAGGCTCAAATTTACGCCGAGGCCTCCGCCGAGGCCGTGAAAAGTCCAAAAATCACTGTAAATTTAAAGCGCAACGGCGAGTTTTTCCAAACGGCGAATTTAACACTTTCGCTACCTAAAATCGTAGCGCTAAAAAGCGGCGAGAAATACAACCACGTCGTTGCTCAAAATCTCGAAGTCAAAAAATATAAAACCAATAAATTCGACGATAAAAATCTCATCATGATCGTCGAAGTAAACGCGCAAAAAGGCAACATCGCGGACTTTTTCATCGAGGATAAGGACATCATCAAACAAGGCGTAGACTCCACGAGCGGCGAATTTGACGCGCAAAGCGGATATTATTTCGCGATATTTTCGCCTGAAAAAACCTCGATAGATTTTAACTACTTTAGCCTGGCTAAAAAAGATTTCGTGAGCTTTTCGCTCCCGGTAGTCGTGGAAGATGACGAAATCAGCACGCAAATCGGGCTAAATCCAAAGCAAAGCAAATTTGAAATTTACAAAAATATCGGAGTTTACGCGCTTTTCGGTATTTTCTTGATCACATTTTTGTTTAAGCGCGACGCGATATTCCTCGTCGTCGTGGTCGGCCTTGGAGCCTATATCCTTTATAGCTACAACCCGTTTGGCGGCGCGACGCTAAGACAAAACATAAACGTAAAAATTTTGCCTACGCAAAACTCGAGCGTATTTTATACCTCAAAAGCGGAGGAAAAGATCGAGATCCTCGGCGAGCGCGAGGACTATGTCAAAATTTTGCTAGACGACGGCAAGATAGGTTGGGTGAAAAAAGATGATATTTTCTAGGATAAAGGCCGCGTATTTCGCGATCGAGTTTCTCATCAGTATACTTTTGGTCGTATTTTTTATGTGGCTTTTTAAAAAGCACATTCACGGCGTGAGAAAAATTTGGGGTAGGAGCCAGCGGCTTTTTGGATTTTATTCGCTCGAAGTCGTCGGTAACTTCGACGAGTGCGCGAATATGATCATCATGAACCACCAAAGCATGCTAGATATCGTCGTTTTAGAGGAAGTCTATCCTAAAAATCTCTGCTGGATCGCCAAAAAAGAGATAGCCGATCTACCAGTGATCGGCCAGATCATCCACATACCGCAAATGATCTCGGTCGAGCGCGAAAATAAACGCTCGCTCATCAAGCTCGTAAAAGACGCGCAAGACCGCGTCGAAAAGGGGCGCGTACTGGCGATTTTCCCCGAGGGAACGCGCTCGCACTCAAGGGAGCTTTTGCCGTTTAAAGGCGGTGCGAAAATCATCGCCGACAAGCTAAATCTAAAAATCCAGCCCATCGTGATCACGGGTTCGGACATCTTGGATGTGAAAAATTTTAGCTTTAAAAACGGCAAAATCAAAATCATCTGCCTAGATCTCGTCGACACCGCCGACCCTGAGTGGCTAGAAAACGCAAGAGCTAAAATGCAAGAAACGCTAGATAACGAGAGGCAAAAAGTGGCGATTTAAACGCCTGTTTTTACCGCAAATTTGCCTCGCGCGTAAATTTAACCTGAAATTTAGTCAAATTTACCGCGAGCAAATTTAGCCCTTAAATCCGCTAGCCAAATTTGACTGCCTCGTAAAAACTGTAAATTTAGGAGGATTTATGAAAAAACTCGCAGTTATCTTTATGGTTTTAACTCAAATTTTATTCGCTTCAAATTTGCCTGAGCCAGACCTTGAGATCTTTTTTGATGAAAATGCCACAAGCAAACAAATAGACGCTGGGCTCGATCAAATTTTAGATTTTTTATCTCAAAACCCGCACCGCGTAAATGATGAGTTTGGCAAATTTAACGACCGCCTTTTTTCGCCCTTTATCTACAACGTAAAAATCATAAAAACGGGCAAATTCGACTTTGAACGCATAAAAAAAGTACTCAAATTTAAGCCGGATCTAAACTACAAATTTATGATTTTCACCCCTCTTGACGCGGTTATTGCGCTTGGCATAGATCCTAATGGCGGATATAAATTTGATCAAAAAGAAACGATACGCCTCATCGACCTACTCGTGGCAAACGGCGCAGATATCGGCTCGCCCGAACTTTTGCACTTGGCTTGCAATACCGAAGCGTTTGAGATTTTTAGCCACCTTCTTAGCAAAGGCGCGCGAGACGACAAAGATGTGATGCTTTGCGTGGCTGGCGGGATAGCTATCTTTATGGGGCAAAACGGCGCTTCGCCGATCGCAAACGCTCCTCTTGATCCAAAAATAAGGCAGTTTGCAAAAACCGCAAAATTTACCGAATTTTACCGCGATAAAATGCGCTACCTCGAGGAGCTGCTAAAATTTAAGCCGCTTAGCGAATTTGAGGCTAAAGAGCTGGAAATTTTTACGAAACTAGCCGCGATCCTAGATAGCGAGGATATGGTTAAATTTCTGCTAAAAAACGGCGTTTGCAAGCAAGAAAATTTACAAATATCTTGCGAAAATCTTAAAAAGTACGCAACTCACTATGACGCAAAAGAGAGTCTAAAGCTAATAAACGAAGTCAAATAGCATAACACGGCGAGCGATCGGCATAAAGCTAAATTTAAAGGGCAAATTTAAACAAGACGGCTGAGTTAAATTTACCGTTTCAAATTTAGTCCGCTAGACTTGGGCTAAATTTTACCGCGGCGTATGTAAATTTAAGGATGGATGATGAAAATTTCTTTACTATTTTTGCCACTCGCTCTACTCTTTTTATTTGTGCCGCTTTTTGCGCTAGAGTAAGATGAAGTGGTCGAGGTTTGCGAGCAGCTAAAATCCGTACCTGATTTTAGGATTTTCTACGACGAAAATACTACGAGCAAGCAAATAGACTCAGGGTTGGATTAAATTTTAGACTTTTGGCGGCAAAACCCGTACCGTGTAAACGATGAAACGGGCGAGTATTGCGACTGCCTTTTTACGCCTTTTATCTTTAATGCAAAGATGCACAATGCCGGCGAAATCGACTTTGAGCGGATAAAAAAGCACTAGAATTTAAGCCCGATCTAAACTACAAAACCGCCGTTACTAGCCCTATTTTCAACTCCGCTTTGCTACTGATGCCCGCTTCCCTCGGGACAAAAGTCCAAGCTTAGCGAAGCGGACGTCATCCGTCTCGTAAAGCTGCTGGTTAGGCACGGAGCGGACCTGAACGATAAATTTGTTTTAAGCTGCATTTACAGCGCGGACGGCTTTTGGCTTTTTAAAGAGCTGCTTAGCATGAGAACGCCGACGTGAGCGAGATACCTTGGCAAATTGCGCTGGATTTGCGCTCGTTTGCCTACAAAAATGGTGTTGTTTTTAAGCCGGACAAGGCCGTAAATTTAAAGGCAGCGTAGTTTGGAAAAGCGCGAAATTTAGGGAATTTTACCGCGAGAAAATGAGATATTTCGAGGAGTTTTTAAAATTTAAAAGCTTAAAAGAGCTCAACAAAGGCGGGCTTAGATTTTTTATAGAGACGAATTTGGCGCTTAATAACGCCGAGGCGGTCAAATTTCTGCTAGAAAACGGGCTTTGCGAGCTGCCGCATGAGTGTGAGTTTTTAAGAAAAAAGGCGAAAATTTACGAAGCGACGGAGGTTTTGAAGCTTAAATTTTAGTCGCTTTTAAAAATCGAGCGTCAAAATTTAAAATCCAAATCCCAAATTTGACTAATTTTAGTTTTTTACCGCAAGTCAAATTTGAGAAACAAATTTTAGGTTAGTTGATAGTAATCGTATCAAGTTTAAAGATATTCTTAGCACCTTGTGCTATAATCTGCTAAAAATTTTAAAAACAAAGGACGAAAAAATGAGCGAAAAATTTGAATTTCAAACCGAGGTAAACGAGCTGTTAAATTTGATGATACACTCGCTTTACTCAAACAAAGAGATATTTTTACGCGAGCTCATCTCAAACGCGAGCGACGCGCTGGATAAGCTAAACTATTTATGCCTCACGGACGACGCATACAAAAGCCTAAGCTACTCCCCGCGAATCGATATCAAAATAGACAAAGATAAAAAGACGCTAACGATCAGCGATAACGGCATCGGCATGGACAAAAACGAGCTGATAAACAACCTCGGCACCATCGCTAGAAGCGGTACGAAGGGCTTTTTGGATAAACTAAGCGGCCAAGCTAAAAAAGATAGCGCGCTCATCGGGCAGTTTGGCGTCGGGTTTTATTCGGCATTTATGGTCGCGGATAAGATTGAAGTCGTGAGTAAAAAAGCGCTTGGCGAAGAGGCCTTCATGTGGAGTTCGGACGCTAAAACCTACGAAATCTCGCCCGCGCAAAAAGATAGCCACGGCACCTCGATCACGCTTTATCTAAAAGATGACGAGTTTGCCGAGTCTTACCGCATAGAAAACATCGTCAAAAAATACTCCAACCACATCCCGTATCCAATATTTGCAGATAAAGAAGAGTACGTGCCGCCTAAAGAGGGCGAAAAAGAGGGCTCGTACGAGACCAAAAACGTGCAGATAAATAAGGCCTCGGCGCTTTGGAAAATGAGTAAAAGCGCGCTAAAAGACGCCGACTATAACGACTTTTATAAGCAAATTTCACACGACAGCGAAGATCCGCTGCTATACGTGCATACCAAAGCCGAGGGCAAGATTGAGTACACTACCCTATTTTTCGTGCCGGCGTCAGAGCCGTTTGATTTATTTCGCGTGGACTATCAAAGCGGCGTGAAACTTTACGTCAAAAGCGTATTTATCAGCGACGACGCCAAAGAGATGCTTCCGCCGTATCTTAGATTCGTCCGCGGTATCATCGACGTGGAGGATCTGCCTCTAAACGTCAGCCGCGAGATCCTGCAAGAAAACAGCATAATGCGCAGCGTCAAGGAGCAAAGCGTCAAGAAAATCCTGGGCGAACTAGCCAAACTAAAAGAAAAAGATAAAGAAAAATACATCAAATTTTATAAAATATTCGGCAAGGTGATCAAAGAGGGACTTTACGGATTTAGCAGCGAAAAGGAGCAAATTTTAGACCTTTGCCTCTTTAAATCAAGCAAACGCGAGGGGCTAGTCAGCCTAAAAGAGTACAAAGAGGCGATGAAAGAGGAACAAAAATCGATCTACTACATCAGCGGAAACAACGAAACGATGCTAAGAAATTCGCCGCTTTTAGAGAGCTTTAAGGCTGAAGGAATCGAAGTGCTCATCATGGACGAGGAGATAGACTCTATCGTCATGCCGATGGTCCAAGACTACGACAAAACCCCGATAAAAGCGGTAAATCACACCGATATCGACGCCGAGATCAAGCCTGAAAAATGCCAAGCCGACGAGGGCAAATTTGCCACGCTGCTAGCCAAGATGAAAGAGATACTAAAAGACGAGGTCAAGGACGTGAAGCTAAGCTCGCGACTAAGCGAAAGCGCCGCCGTCATCGTCTACGATAAAAACGATCCCGACTACGCTACGCAGATGATGCTAAAGCAGATGGGGCATAGTGCGGGTAAAATCTTGCCGATACTGGAGATAAATCCAAAGCACGAGCTCTTTGAAAAGCTATCTCAAAACGAGGCGATGATCTATGACGCGGCCGAGCTGCTTTTGGATATGGCTAAGCTAAACGAAGGCGTCGCGATCGACGATCCGTCGGCGTTTAGCAAAAAGCTAACTAAAATTTTGCTAAAAGCGATCTAAATTTAAGCCTTTTTGGGCTTAAATTTTACTTCGATTCGGCGGCGGAGTTAAATTTGTCGCCGAGCTTTTTCAAAATCTCACTCAAATCTACATAGCAAAATCCGCTCGCCCTACCCTTAAATTTACGGCGTCAAATTTGATTTAATAGGCATTTGCCGCGCCCGCCGAATGCTAAATTTAAAAAGGCCAGTAAGCTACATTTGCGTAATATTTGGTTATAATTGCCGAAAAATTTAAGGTATGAAGTGAACGAAAGTAAGGAACATTTCGTAAAAGAAGAAGATTTTATCGTATCAAAAACCGATCTAAAGGGCAGGATAACCTACTGCAATCAGCCGTTTTTAAAGATCGTCGGCGCGGTGCAAGAGCAGCTTTTGCACAAGCCGCACAACATCATCAGACATCCCGATATGCCGCGCGTTGTATTTAAGCTACTATGGGAACGCATCAAGGCGAAGCAAGAGATATTTGCGTTCGTTAAAAACAAGAGCTTTGACGGCGGCTTTTACTGGGTATTTGCCAACATTACGGCTTCGCTAGACGCCAACGGCGAGATCATCGGCTACTACTCCGTCCGCCGCAAGCCAAACCCTGAGGGCGTCAAATTTATCGAAGGCGTATATAGACGGTTACTTGAGGCCGAAAAAAGCGGCGGCATGGATGCTTCAGCCAAGCTACTGGGGCAAATTTTAGCCGGCGCCGGCGTCAGTTACGACGAGTTGGTACATAAACTTCAGCGAGGACAGATATGAGGCAGCATCCTATCTCAGGCGATATAATTAAGCTAAAAAACGAGCTTAACGAGCTTGAAAAAATGGACATCAAACCGCAAGAAGCAATCATGAGCGCCGCGCAGTTTAGCACTATAGCTAATTCGATTAAGGTGCAAGGAGCAAAAGGTAGCGGATATTTTTCGGCCGTTTTTGACAACGAGGATTATTATGCTAACGTCAGTGCCTATCTCTCGCAGATCCTACTAGAGATATCGCTAAAAAGCGAGAAAAATGGCATAAGCACGGCGGCAAATCAAAAACTCCAAGTCGCTGCGAAAAACATCAAGGATATAACCGAGCTTTTGCAAGCTCAAAGTGCTATCATGCAAAAATACAAAAGACGAAGCTTCTTTAATAATGACA
>CALIWP010000133.1 GCA_938046705.1 uncultured Campylobacter sp.
AGCGCTCGCTCATCAAATTTATCGCATTGGTGCAGATCCGCCCTATCACGCCCGCGCGCCCCGCATGCACAGCAGCAACCACGCCGCGCCGCTCGTCCGCGATCAAAACGGGCGAGCAGTCGGCAACCAAAACGCAAAGCGCTACGCCTCTAAGCGCCGTTATCACGCCGTCGCAAGGCGGTAGCTCATCGTCAAGATTTCGCAAAATTTCCACGCGATTTGAGTGAATTTGACGCATAAATTTTAGATTGCTAGGCACTACGCCGATTTGCTCGGCTAGGATTTCTCGATTTTTAGCGACGTTTGCGGGCAGGTCGCCGACGTGATCACCCAAATTTAAACCCTCGTACGCGCCCTCGCTTACTCCGCCAAAACGCGTCGTAAAGCCCGCTATAACGCGCTCGCTTTCAAAAACTACGTCTAAAATTTCCCGCTTCATTTTCGTCAAATTTAACCCCTCAAGCCTAATAAAGACTCGCGATGTGTTGCGACTCGTCCCAGCTGATCTCGCTTTTGCCGCCATCTTGGGCACTGCGGCCAAACTCTAGCTGCCTAGCCACGTAGCGCGCGAGCAGATCGCTCTCCACGTTTACGCGGCGCCCCGGCTCAAACTCGCCGAACAAGCTCTCGCGAAACGTGATCGGGATGATCGTTAGGCGCACGCCGGTCGGCAAAACTTCGTTGATCGTGAGGCTCACGCCCTCGACCGCGATACTACCTTTGTTCGCCATTAGCGGCATGACGCTAGAGGGCAAATTTATATAAAAATCGACCCCGTTTTCGCGCCGCTCTATACGCGCAACCTCGCCGATAGCATCGACGTGGCCTTGTAGCAGGTGCCCGTCCACGCGGTCTGCTAGCCGCATCGCAGGCTCTATGTGCACGCGTCCGCGTAAGTTTTCCGTTACTATATGCGCCCTAGTCTCGGCGCTAAGCTCCACGCTAAAGCCGTCTGCGTGCAGCTGCGTCACGCTAAGACATGCGCCGTTTACCGCGACGCTATCGCCTAAATTCGGGCGGTATGCGGCTTTTAGTCGCAGGGTATTTTGCGAATAGCTCGCAACCTGCGCGATCTCTCTAATCAGTCCGTTAAACATTTTTCGTCCTTAAATTTTGAGCTATTTTATAAAATTTAGCCTCAGAACGGGCTAAATTTGCCGACCAAATTTTAACAGCTCGATTCTTACCGCGGCGTAAATATGCAAAAGCGGCAGAGTAATCGACCGAGGCTTGATCAAAATTTAATACACTTTAAAAATATTTAAGATAAAATAATCGCCGAATAATAATCATAAGAAACGATAAACTTGAAAAAATCACGACTAGGCCTACTTGAGACCGATATTTTAGACGTTTTGAACCAAAACGAGCTTGCTAAATTTAACCACGAGCTCCTAGCCAAAGGCGTCACGATCTACGCAGAATCAATAAAAGTCGTGATAATTAAAAGCGGCTCGGGCAAGCTCTCGTTTTTCGAGGATGGCGAGGAGTTTATCGTCTATCACCTCCAAAAAGACAACATCTCGATCATAGACGACGTGTGCGTGCTAGAGATCCTGGAGGATAGCGAGATCTACTCAATCGACGCGGGCGATATGGGCGAGCTGCTAAAAAATGAGAGATTTGCCAAAGCATACGCCGACACGCTCGTAAATATCTCCTTGCTGCAGCGCCAAATCATAAAATCGATACTTTTTGAAAGCGCGAAGGGGCGCATAGCAAACTTTCTCGTCGAGCTCGCCGCCGAGCAAAATTTGACGCAAAACGGCTACCACTACGTCTTTTTACCATTTTCGCTAAAGGTGCTTTCAAGCTTCGTCGGACTCAAACGCCAAAGCGCAAGTACGGCATTTAACGAGCTCATAAAAGACGACATCATCAGACGCATAACGCCGCATGAGTTTTTGATAGTGGATTATGAAAAGCTGCAAAGCTATACGAACTAAAATTTAAATTTGCACACCAAAAACCGCACGGCAAAAACGCTAAATTTGAGTTTTTAAATTTAATGTAGTTAAATTTGTAAATTTAGTAAGCTATGTCATAAATATTCCAGACAGAATAGGCGTAGTTTAAATAAATTTTTCTTACCCGCAAAGGAGCGGACTGGTCGTCCGTGACTGCGGCTGGCATAGAAAAATTTATTCTAAAATCCGTCGTTTATGGGGAATTATAATGTTAGTTCATATTTGCTGCTCCGTCGACAGTCACTATTTCCTGCAACGCCTGCGCGCCGACCGTCCGCACGAGCGTCTCGTCGGCTATTTCTACGACCCCAACATCCACCCGTATAGCGAGTTTTTGATGAGGTTTCGCGACGTAAAAAGAAGCTGCGAAAAGCTGGGCGTCGAGCTCATCTGCGGCGAATACGAATATGAGGCGTGGCTAGAGGGCGCAAAGGGCCTTGAAAACGAGCCTGAAAAGGGCAAGCGCTGTGCTTATTGCTTTGATTTTCGCGTGGGAAATTCGGCCCAAAAAGCGCGCGAACTAGGCGAAAAATCCATCACTACGACGCTGCTGATGAGCCCGAAAAAGGATTTCTCGCAGCTAGAAGCGGCGCTAAATAAGGCCGCTAGAGAATACGAACTAGAAACATTTGCCGTGGACTACCGCGCGGGCGGCGGCACGAACGCGCAGTTTGAGCTTGCAAAAAAAGATAAACTCTATCATCAAAACTACTGCGGCTGTATTTTCGGGCTTAGCAAGCAGCGCGAGGCGCAAAAACTGCCGCTTAGCGAGCTGATGAGCGAGGTGGGCGGGCGCGTGATGCCAGGCGGCATCGAGGAGCGGCTGGAGCTTTATGAAAAGGTGCGCGAGTGCGAGGCTGCGGGCGTGAAATTTCATCTATCGCGCAAATATTTTCTAAACTACCGCCTGCTACGCGCCTACGTCAAATTTGGCGGCTCGGTCACGCCGTCGTATTTTCTACTTTACTCGCATTTTAAGCGCGAAAACGTCAAATTTAGCGTGAGCGAGGCAGCGCAAATTTGCGACGAGCTACGAGACGGCGTGACGCTACTAAATTTGGCTAAATTTAACGAGCTCTCGGGCGAAAATTTCGCTAGCGTAAACGAGCTTTGTCGCCGGCCTATCGCGGTATCGCGCGAGCTGGAAATCCGCCGCGAGCTGTGCGGAGAATTTAGCCAAAATCCTATAATCGTGCTGGATGAAATTCGCGCGGGCAGATACGAAATCTACGCCAAAGACGAGCTTTATAACGATAGCCGCGAGGTTTTGGTAACGCAAATTTGAGCTAAATTTAGCGCGCGCGAGATAAAAAACGGGCGCGAAAATTTAGCGGCTAAATTTTGCCCCGACCAAATCAATAATCTTTTTCTTAGCAAAATTTGGCTAAAATCGGCTTTAAATTTTACTCACAAGGTTTAAAGTGATCGACATCGTTGAAATCCAAAAAATACTCCCGCACAGATATCCATTTCTGCTAATCGACCGAGTGACCGAGCTCGAGCCCGCCAAACACATCGTCGCGTATAAAAACGTAACTATCGGCGAGCCCGTATTTCAGGGGCATTTCCCCGGCCACCCGATATATCCCGGCGTGATGATCATCGAGGGTATGGCGCAAGCCGGCGGCGTACTCGCGTTTAAGAGCATGAGCGACGAGCATCAAGCAAATATCGAAAATAAAGTCGTTTATTTTATGAGCATCGACGGAGCGAAATTTCGCCATCCGATACGCCCCGGCGACAGGCTCGAGTACCGCCTCGAAGTGCTAAAACACAAAGGCAACATCTGGGTGCTAAAAGGCGAAGCCTACGTGGACGGCACATTAGCGTGCGAGGCAGAGCTAAAAGCCATGATCGTAGATAAATAAGCGAGCCAAAATGAGAAATATCCATCCGCAAGCCGTCGTCGAGGACGGCGCGAAGATCGGCGAGGACGTAACGATCGAGGCCTACGCCTACGTCAGCAAGGACGCGGTACTAGGCGACGGCGTACTCGTAAAACAAGGTGCTAGGATCGTAGGCGATACGCATATCGGCGATGGCGGTAAAATTTACAGCTACGCCATCGTGGGCGACATCCCGCAGGACGTGAGCTACCGCGCCGAGGAAAACACGGGCGTTCGTATCGGCAAAAACGCAACTATCCGCGAGTTTTGCACGATAAACTCCGGCACGCACAAAGGCGACGGGATCACGCGTATCGGCGATAACGCATTTATCATGGCCTACTGCCACGTAGCGCACGACTGCGTTATAGGAAACAGCGTCATCCTGGCAAATAACGCGACTCTTGCCGGTCACGTGGAGCTTGGAGACTACAGCGTCGTTGGCGGTATGACGCCGATACATCAGTTCGTGAGAGTCGGCGAGAGCTGCATGATCGCGGGCGCTAGCGCGCTATCTCAGGACGTCGTGCCGTTTTGCCTGGCTGAAGGCAACCGAGCCTATATCAGAAGCTTAAATTTAGTCGGTATCAGGCGAAGGTTTGATAAAGACACGGTTGAAGAGATAAACAAGGCGTATAAATTTTTATTTAGAAAAAGCGGGGATTTAAAGGCTGCGGCTAGCGAGCTTTTAGCGAGCGCAGCGAATGAACAGGTGCGAAAAATGTGTGAATTTATCCTAAGCACCAAGCGCGGTATCCCATTAGCAAAAGGAAGAGAATAATGGCGAGAAAATGTAATTTTTGCGGCGAGGTAGAGTCTGCCGATAGGAGGCTACTGGCCGATATAGACGGGACTGCGTTTATATGCGAGCACTGCATCACCGCCGCTTACAAGGTGCTTTACGGCGAGGAGAGCCGCGAGCAAGAAAAAGAAGAGCGAACTAGAGACTATCAAAATTTGACGCCAAAAGAGCTAAAGGTGGTGCTAGATAACTACGTCATCGGTCAAGATAAAGCCAAAAAGGTCTTTAGCGTCGGCGTTTATAATCACTACAAAAGAATTTTTAGAAAAGGCGAGATCGAAGACGATACGGAGATCTCAAAATCAAATATCTTGCTCGTCGGCCCTACCGGTAGCGGCAAGACACTGATGGCGCAGACTCTGGCTAAATTTCTAGACGTACCTATCGCTATCTGCGATGCGACTAGTCTAACGGAAGCCGGCTACGTCGGCGAAGATGTGGAAAATATCCTAACTCGCCTTTTACAAGCCGCGGACGGTGACGTAAAGCGCGCCGAGCAGGGCATAGTTTTCGTCGATGAGATCGATAAGATCGCCAGAATGAGCGAAAACCGCTCGATCACGCGCGACGTGAGCGGCGAGGGCGTACAGCAGGCGCTTTT
>CALIWP010000134.1 GCA_938046705.1 uncultured Campylobacter sp.
GGCTATTGCGCCGCCGTTCCAGTTATATAGCCCTATACCAAGCGAACTTAGGCTGGCGTTTGGCGCCCATTTGTCGTGGCGGGTAAATTTCTCGCGAGAGAGTGAGCCGTTTACGAAAAACTCATGCTTACGCCCGAAAAGCTCGTATTTGCCGTCTGCGCCGATTTGCAAATTTACCTCGTCCGATTCGTTGTCGTATTTTCTAAATCTCACGTTGTGCGTCGGTCTTGCGATCGCGACGTTATATGGGTTCGTGCCGCCCATCGCGCCGAATTTAAACATGCCTTCGCTTTTAGTGTAGTTTAGTTTGGCGTAGATTTTCGTATCGTCGCTAAGCTGATGCGAAAGCTCGGTAAAGGCGTTAAATTTCTCGTATTCGCTTTTATCCCAGTTTGAGCCGAAATAGCTTTTTCGGCTCAAATTTAAAAGATTACCGCTCGCATCGCTAGCCGGTACGCCGTAGATATCATAGATGCCAAGCGTCCTTTGCCAGATGAGGACGGTAGTTAGCATCGTTTTATCCGTGAGATCAAACTCAAACGTACTGCCCAGCGCCTCTCGATGACCGTTTTTGTGGTTTTTAAACGAGCCTGTTTTGTTTAGGATTCCGATTAGCCTGCCGCGAATCGTGCCGTCTGTGTTTAGCGCGTTGGTTATGTCAAACGAGCCTCTGTAGTTGTTCCAGCTGCCCATACTTAGCCCTAGATTTATGCCAAGCTCGTCGCCGGGGCGCTTGCGGACTAGATTTACCGTGCCGCCGGGCTCGCCGTTACTCTGCGTAAGTCCCGCTACGCCGCGTAGTACCTCGACGCGGTCGTAAAACTCGAGATCCGTAAATTCTTTTGAAAATCCAAGCGTACCTTGAGCCGTGATAGATACCGAGGATGCGACGCCGTCTTCTTGGATGTTGTCGATGTTAAATCCTCTAGAGACGATGCGGTCGCGCCCGCTGTCGCGATAAAGCGTGATGCCGCTCGCGTAGTTCATCGCCGTATCGACGTCTTTTAAATTTAGGTCTTTGATGAGCTGATTTGAGACGACGGAGACTGATTGCGGAGTCTCGCGGATACTGAGATTTAGACCCGTGGCGGTGCTCATATTTCCCGTCGTATACGAGCCCGTACCCTCGGTTGTCGATAGATCGGCTTTACCGTATGCGGTGACCTCGCCGAGGTTTGCATCGACTGCGTAGAGCAAGCAAGGCACATAGATAAGCCTATAAATTTTGCAGTGAGCGTCCAAAATTTTCTCCTTAATATTGATAATGATTAGTCGAATTATATATCAAAAAATTTAAGAAAAAATAAAGAACAAATAAGCACTAAATAAGACAAAACAGGGGTTAAATTTGAGCGGATAGATTTGGTATTTTAAGTGAAATTTGAATAAAAAGCGAAGCTAAATTCTGAGTTAAATCTAAACAAAAATAAATCAAGCTAGCGAGCGCCATAATCCGCTCGCTATTAAAGAATTAAGCACCTATGATGATGTGGCTAGCTTTGATTATAGCAGTTACTTCATCGCCTGCTTTTAGAG
>CALIWP010000135.1 GCA_938046705.1 uncultured Campylobacter sp.
GAGCGGCGGGGAAATTATTAAAAAGGGAAAATCCGATGCGGATGGTGCCGCAGACTTCGACGCGCAGATGAAACGGCATACGCTTCCCGATACGGTACAGCCGCCGCTTGAAGGAGCGAAATTATTAAATTCGATCCGTGCGGCTTCGGCGAATACGGGGAACGTCAAAAAACACGGCGGCATCATAGCGAAGCTTCCGCCCGCAGTTAAATTCATCGTTTTTATTGCACTCTTTGCCGCAACGCTTGCCGTTCGTCCGCTTTCGTTATGCGCGTGTATATTTTTGCTTTCGCTCATCTACGCGTTTTCGGCAAAGTATCCGAAACGGCGCCTTTTTTTATCGCTCGTAAAGACGGTTCCGCTTTTGCTGTTTTTTTGCATCTTTCAGATGATTTTTTATCCGCCGCTTGAAGGCGAACGGATGTTCCTCGCTTATCGATATTTTACCGTTACGCCGTCGAAGCTTTTGCTTTGCCTTACGACGCTCATCCGCACCGAAGGGGCGATCGCATGCATACTTTCGTTTTCATACACGACGCCGGAATACGATATCGTCGACGGTCTTTCGGTTTTGTTAAAACCGCTTTCCGTATTTTTTGCGCTTTTTTGCTCGGTTTTTTGGCTCTTTTTCGCGGCGTTTTTTTCTGCCGTTTTTTGAGATTTGGCAGATTTTTTCGCGCTTTCGGTTTTGCTTTTGGCGCTTGATTTTTTGTCGGCGGCTTTTTCGCCGTTTAAGCCAAGCTCGCTAATAGCGCTAAGTTCACCGTTTTCTTTTATATCGGTTGCAAATTTAGGCTTATTTATGTTGACGCTTTCGATGCGAAGCGCGGTTTTGGCTAGATCAAAATCCGCGTCCTTCACGCCGATTTCAGCGACGGCGGCGATCTCTTTATTTTTAGTTTTTAGCGCGATTTTTTGCACTTTTACTTCGCCGATAGAAGCGGCACTGGCGTTATTTTCTAGCGTAAATTTAGGCGCGTTTATAACGAGCTTTTCTAGGCTTGCCGCACTGTTTTTACCGACCGGGGCGGAGGCGACGTTAAGCGTCAAATTTTTTAGGCCAGCTGCGATATTTTGCCCTTTTATTTTAGCATCCAGCTCACTTGCATTTGCGTCTTTTAGCTTTATCTCGCCGACGCTTTTTTCGGTCAAATTTATCCCGCTAACGCCCAGGGCTTTGAGCGCTGCAGACGCATTTATATCGCCTTTTTCATTCATATCGGCCTTAAGCGCGACGCCGCTTAAATTTAGACTGTTTAAATTTGCCTGCGCCTCGCCTTTAAAGCTCGTGTTTTTAAATTTTATCTCGCTAATATCGGCCGCAAAGCTTCTTTTTTCGCTAACGTCGGCATTTACCTCGATGGCAGGTAGATCAAGCTCCTCTAGGCTCAAATTTTGCCCATCAAGTTGCGCTTCAAACGACTTTAAATTTAAAGCGGCGTTTTTTAAAGCAGCCTTGATAACGCCGCCGTCCGCACTTAGTTCGTAGCTCGTTTTTGCATTTACGAGCGCGCTATTTATGCGTAGATCCTTCGTATCGATGAAGCTAAGAGCGACGGGGCGGACGTTAAAGTCCTTTAGGCTAAGCTCGCCGTAAACGCGAAGCGGCGCGAGGTCGATGCCGCCCTGCCAGTCCAGCTTTTGCGCTAGCGTGGAGTTTGCGTCAAAAACGTGCTTGCCCGCGCTATTTTGCTCGGTATTTATGCCTGAGATTTCGTAGTTTATGCCCTCAAATTTGGCGCTAAAAGGCTGCTTTAAACTCTCGTCCGAGTAGGCAAACGAGCCGCCGATTATCTTTGTGCTGTTTAGAGCGAAATTTATGCTACTAGTTTCGTTGTTTTCGGTGCTAGTAGCGTTTGACTCGCCTAAAAACGTAGCTAAATTTAGCGTGCCGTTTTTATCTCTAGCGATATTTACGCTTGGGCTTTTTAGGCGCAAGATATCGACTTCTGCTAGCTTTTTAAAGAGCGAAAAAGGCTTAAGTTTGACGTCGATTTGCTCCGCGCTAAAAAGCGGCGCGGTCGTGTTTAGCTCGGGGCGTGTGACGTTTAGCTCGAAGGTAAAGGGGTTAAATTTAGCCTCCGCTACGCTAAGGCTCGCGTTTATATCTTTTAGCTTTGCGGGCAAGGTGTTTTTGAGCGCGTAAGGAACGCCTAAAAAGCCTGCGAGCGTGTAGATGAGCAGCAAGCCCGCAAGCGAGCCTAGGATAATAAGAGCGATTTTTTTACTTTTTTGCATAAATTTGCCTCGATTTTTTTGGCGAATTTTACTAGGATTTTGATTAAAGGGCGGTTATTTTGGCGTATTCATACGAAAAATTAGCACCGTTTCTTATAAAATTAAAGCCGATATTTGATGCAAATAAACAAAAATCAAATACGGCGCAAGATCTCTTTTTGATAAAACTTGGCACACTTAAACTGCGGAGATAATTTAAAATCTAGTCGATAAAATAGCGATTTTACTGTAAAATTCGGAATCAAATTTGTCAAACCGGGGAGCAAAAATGTTTCAGGCTTTCAGAATTTACGATTTTGTAAAAGGCGATGAAAATAGCGATTTTTACGGCGTATTCGTCGATAGACTCTATCCTCGCGGAGTGAAAAAGGAGATATTTTGCTCGTTTTTATGGCTAAAGTCGGTTACTCCGTCAAACGAGCTTAGGTCTTGGTTTCATGAGGACAAAGAGGCTAGATTTGAGGAATTTAAAGTTAAATTTAAGACCGAACTAGCAGATAAAGAGGCGACGGTGGGACTGAACGAGCTAAAAATTCTAGAAAAAAAGCACGGCAAAATCGCTCTATTAACCGCGACTAAAGATATAAATTTAAGCCACGTTGCGGTACTTTTAGAACTACTCAGAGAGTAAAATTTAATTTACCTTTTATTTTTCATATTTTTTCGCTATAATCCCCCAACTTTTTAAATCGATTTTAAGTTTATAGCATCTAGTTAAATTTATAAATATCATTAAAATTAAGGTCTGCGGTTTAAACGCTAAAGCCTAAAGATAAGTGTATCTTTTGCTGCGTTTAGATTTGAGCGATCATAATTTCGGTGCAGTAAATTTTATCCTAAAACTAGACCCGATTAGGCGCCGCAATCTACCCGCGAATTAAGCCTAGTCGGGCTTATTTTTTAAACTCGTAAATCGTATTTAAAACGTTAAACCTATAACCGTAACTAAACAAGGAGTCCTCAATGGCAGTAACACAAGCGCAAGTAGCACAGCTTTACGTAGCGTTATTTAACCGTGCCCCGGAAGGCGCAGGCTTTAACGCATGGGTAAACGCGGGGGCAAACAGTACGATAGCTAAGATGGCTAACGATATGCTATCTTCCCCGGCGGCCCTAGCCTATTTTAACGGCAGCATAGATCACGATAGAGATTTCGTAGAGATGCTCTATAAAAATATCTTAGGCAAAGACTATTCTCAAGACCCGGACGGTATTAACGCATGGGTAAAACACATTCAACTAGGTAACTCAAGAGGAGATACCGTAGCTAAACTATTTGAAGTAGCTACTTCTGCTATAGCAAAAGCAGCCGACCCTGTAGCCGCTAAGGTATTTGAAAATAAAACGGCCATCTCTCAGTATATGGCCGAGAAGATAGCAGATATTCCAGCCGATCAAACCGGAGCTTACGACTACTCTTTATTCCAAGAGATAATAGCGACTACGAATAATACCAACCTAGACGAGCAAAAAGCAAAAATAGACGCTCTTATAGCTCCTACTATCCACAATCTTTCAGCAGACGCTAACGACGTAAGCGGAACAGGCAAATCAGACGTATTTAACGGAGCCGTATCTGCTACCGTAGGACAAACTACGTTTAAAGCTACCGATAAGCTAGACGGTAAGGGCGGAAACGATACTTTAAACCTAGATCTATACACTAACTTCTACGGAATGACTAACGGAACCGGAGAGGTTAAGAATATAGAGAATCTAAATTTGACTAATAAAACTAACGGCGATTTAAGATTTGACACCAAATATATCCACAACCTAGAAACCATCACCTTAAACGGCGAGAATAAGGTAGACGTTATTAACCCGGAGAACAAAGTAAAACTTTTAGTCAACGATCTAAAACTAAGCGGAAACGGCGATACGGGAAGATTAAATCTAATCTATAATACCGACGTACTAGCCGGAAGCAACGATGACCAAGAGATCGTCGTCAACAACGTAAATATGGATAAAGACGCTAGAATAAACATAACTACCGTTAACGGAGACCATATAGAAGCTCTAACCATTAACGCCGTAGGAGGAGCTAGCAAGCTAACTAATTTTACCTCAAATACGATTAGACAACCAGACCAAGTTGCAAGCATAAAGACTATGCATATAAAAGGAACGGCTGATCTAACGGTAGATACTACGAGCGGGCTATATAGCTTTGACGCTACCGAATATAAAGGCAACAAACTAATCGCAAACGTAAAAGCCAACGGATACGTTCAAAGCATAAAAGGCAGCGGACAAGACGACGTATTTAACGTAACCGGAGCCAGCGGAAGAATCATACCTATCGACGGAGGAGCCGGCAAGGATACGGTAAACTTCATAGACGCTATAAACGGAAACCAACACGTAGAGATGACGGGAGTGGAAGTACTAAATATCAACACCAACGCTTCGGTACTAGACTTTACCAGAGCACAAGAGATAACCGAGCTTGGCATAAACGGAACTAGCGCTACCGTAAATATACTTAACTCTAAGATAGCAAAAGTAAACGCAAAAGCTACCAACTCTACAAACGTAACTATAAACAATAGTACCGATATAAGAGATTTCGTTATAGAAAAAGGTAACGGCAGCATAACCGCAAACGGAACAGAAAAGCTAAACGTAAAAGTAGCCAACGCTAGCGACGTACCTGCAAGCCAAGGCACCACTTCTGCAAGCGTAGTCTCGAATACCGTAAAAGAGCTAGACTTTACCATAGAAAATACTACGGCTAACGGTAGTACTTTTTATCAAGATATAAACAGCGCATTTGCTCTTGAAACGCTAAACGTAGTAAATAAGACCGACAAAGATATAACGGCTAGTATTACGGCGATAAACGCTTCGGGAAGCCACGATACGAATGCCTACAACCTAAAGACTCTAAACGTAGAGACAAAGGGAGATTATACTATAAACAATAAGCTAAGCGGCATCAGTAAAATCAATCTAAAAGGTACAGGTGACGACACTAGCGTAACTCTTAGAGCCGTAGGCGATAAGACCTATCTTCCGGTTCCTCTTCAAGGCGTCCAAGATATTTCTTTAAAAGCCGAAGGATTAAAGAATTTAAGCGTAGCCGCAAACGATAAAATATATACCACTAGAGACGTAAGCCTAATATCTACTACGGATAAAGAGGACTCTACGGTAACGTACGGATTTATCGGCCTTCTTGATAATAATACCCCAACTAACACATACCAGGTTAATAATGTAACCATAAATGCTAACGGACAAAAAACATTGGATGTAACTTCTATTAATGCTGCAGGCGATGTAAATTTAACAACGCACTTTACACAGGGCGGCTCTAAGGCTACTTATGGTGCCAATAGTAATGCTTATACTATAGGCAGAAACGTAACCATAAATCATACCTCAGATAGTAGCGTAACGGACGGTGAAGTATTTGTTAGAAACCTTTTGAAAGCAAACAAAGACCTGAATGTAACTGCTAGCGGATATAAGAGTTTGAAGCTTGGCGAAACTACTAATGATATACAAGTTGCTGGCTCGGCCACTATTAAAACTACAGCTACAGTTGCACAAAGCACTACTAATATCCAGGGTGTAATCGGAACAACAAAAGGTCTGACGGTAAATGCAAATGCAGCTTATGGTATAACAGATGCTGTTTTAACATATGGAAATTTGACTGCCAATGCAAAAGATATCAATGTGACTGTATCTAACCAAAAATCCGTAACTATAGGTAATGTATCCGCAAACGGAGCTACGGCTGCTACTAGAGGCGATGTAAATATTACAACCAATACAAACATACAAGATGCTAGTGTTCAAGTGGGCAGTGTATCCTCATTAAATAAAGACGTTACTTTGAAATTTGCCGGTCAGGAAACATTAAGTGTAGGCGCAGTAACTGCTGACGATAACTCTACCGGCGTTAAAAATTTCGGTAAAGTAAATATTGATGTTACTACTAGCGATAATGATGCTACAGCAACGTTTGGGAATGTAAGAGGCGTGAGCGTAAATTTAAACGTAAATAACCTAAAATCATTGAGCGTACAAAGTGCAACTGCAACCGATGGCGACGTAATGATCAATACTGGAACAAATACATACCTAGAAACGGCATCTTTTGGGTTCGTAAGCGGTAAAAACGTAACTATGGAAGTTTCAAACGTAACTGCGCCAATAACCGGTGTCACAACTGTAAATGTCCAAAACAATCTAACTATAAATGGATACGCAGGCGATGATGTAAGCCAATTTGCAATTACTCTTCAAACACCTGTGGATACCACAACGAAGGATTTTGTGGCAAATTTAACTAACGTTAAAGGAACTATAAATGCAGTTGGTGGTAACTCTGTCATAGAGACCATGACTATAAAAGGTAGTATAACCAACCCTTCTAGCTTGAAAAGCGCTGGTCAAAATTCAGATTTGCGAGTAGACGCGTCTAATTTAACTGCATTAAAATCTATTGATCTAAGTGGCTACACAAACGGTAGCGGAAAAGTTGAGCTAACTACATCAGTAGCAAGCACGGATCTAACTGCAATCAAAGGCGCAACTACTGCAACCCAAATGAATATATATTCTACTGGCTTAAAAACTGTAGAGGGCGGTGCAGGCAACGATAAGGTGGTGTTTTACGCTGCTCAAACCAAGGATATTAAAGTAAGCCTAGGTACTGGCGATGACGATTTTGTATTTGACGGTACTGCAGCCCTAACTGCTAATAAGAAATTTGAAATCAGCGGCGGAGCCGGCAACGACACGTTTGACTTGTCTGCTGTAAAAACTGATGCTACTGCTAGCAAATACACAACTATCACCGATATCAACAGGGGTGATAAGATTAAGCTAGGAGCAACTGCTGCTTTTGAAAAATATACCGCTACAGATCTAGATAGTGAAGTTAGCCTATCGGCTGCTGCAAATAAAGTGTTGACCCATAGCAATGCTAATGTTGCAAATAAAGTTTGGGCTTTCGTATATAAAAACGAGACTTATTTGGTAAACGATAGCGATGGTAATAGTAGTGCATTAAATGCTAACGATAATCTTGTTAAACTTGCAGGATTGTCGCATTTTGATAGGTTTGATGCATCCTTGGATTCGGGCATGCTAACCGTAACAAATACTAATTTTTAAAAAGCAAAAATTCGGCGGTTTTAATATCGCCGAATTTTTATTCAAAATTTGATATCTTTGATCTATTATTTTATAAATCGAAGTCGCTTCTCTCTAAAACTTTTTTAAAATACTTAAACAAATTTTATTCCTTTTAATTTTTTTATGCTATAATTAGCAATAGTATTCTGTAAAGATACCCAAAAACTCAAGAAACACACTAAAAAGGAGTCCTTAATGGCAGTAACACAAGCACAAGTTGCACAGCTTTACGTAGCGTTATTTAATCGTGCGGCAGAAGGAGAAGGCCTTAGAAACTGGATGGCCGACGGCGTCAACAAAACTATGGCGCAAGTTGCCGACACTATGCTTCAAGCCCCTGCAGTAAAAACGTATTTTAACGGCGCTATCGACAATGATAGAGATTTTGTAGAGATGATTTATAAAAACATCTTAGGCAAAGACTATACTCAGGATCCAAACGGTATCGACTCATGGGTTCTTCACCTACAACTAGGCCACACCAGAGGCGAAACGCTAGTTAAATTATTTGAAGTAGCGCAGTCTGATATAGCAAGAGCCGCAGACCCTGTAGCTGCTAAAGTATTTGAAAACAAGATAGCTATATCTGAATACGTTTCTCAAAGAATAGGCAACGTAGATAAAGACGAAGAAGGCAACTATAACTATACTCTATTCAAGCAAATCATCAGCGAAACAAACGCCAACAACCTAGCTCATCAAAAAAGACTAGTTGATGACGCCGTAAAAGTAAATTTTACTACAAACGTAGACGATATCAAAGGTAATAATAGCGACAATATTTTTGAAACCGTTGTAAGCGGCTTTATGGGTAAAAATACTTTCCAGGCAGCAGACAAGCTTGACGGTCAAGGCGGTAACGATACGTTGAAAGTATCACTTGATACGAACTTTACAGGCCTAACTACCGGTAGTGTTAAAAATATCGAAAATCTTGAAATTACAAACACTTCAAATGCTGTTAGATATTTCAATATGAACAACATGGAAGATGTTCAAAATGTGGTTATGATAGGCGACTATGCTTCAAGACTAACAAATGAAGCAAAAATCGTAACCTTGTCTGCCAACGATATCAAAAGAGGCGAGATAGCGATAGTGTACAACCCAAGTACCGTTGCCGGCTCAAATGACTCTCAAGAGCTAGTACTAGAAAACGTAGGTAATAAAACGGACGATCTAGTTTCAAACCCTGCTTACAATTACTATAAAAATCACGTAGGCGTTAAATTTGACGGTATTGAAAATCTAAACATCACCACAAGAACCCAAGAGAGCTATATCAAAGATGTAAATAATAAAAACATAACCGTGAAAGGAAATGTAAATTTAGACATTAACACCGGTGCAGACGTGGAGAGCTTAGATGCTTCAGGCTTTACCGGAAATTTGACGGCCGGACTAAAAACTTCTACTCAGCTAAAAAGCGTAAAAGGCGGTAGCGGTAAGGATCTATTTAAATTTAACGGTATAGCAGGAGCGAATCCTGATCTAGTCATAGACGGTGGCGCTAACGATGATAGCATAGAGTTTGAGGACCTGTCTGGAACTAGAAGATTAAACTCAAGCAACGTAGAAAACGTAACATTTGTAAAGGATAACAGCGGTACTATAGACCTAGCTAATGCCCAAGACGTGAAGTCTGTAACGGTCGTAGAGAATAATAATACTATAAATGTTACAAATTCAGCTATCACTACTTTAAACATCGATACTGATTATGTAGAGAATACAAGAGTGAACGTAACTACGGCTACTTTGGATACCATTAATTTCACCGATCGAGACTTGAGCACTTACCGTGTGCCAAATTTTGCGACTACAAAGCAAATAGTTGCCAATAGCGCTACAAAGCTTACTATGAACATAGACAAATACTCAAACGTGAGCGACTTAAGCGGCGAGCAGTCTTTAGAGGCTACTAGCTTAAAGACTCTAAACATGAACATAGAAAAATCAGCAGACAAGACCAAGTATAGCGTCGATAGCTTTAGACTAATCGATACAGCATCTCTCGAGACTATTAACTATGTAAATGAGGGTAAGGATTTTGAACTGCGAGTAAATAGTGCACTCCAAGCACTTGATAAACTAGCCACATTAAACGTAAAAACTGCTTCTAGCTTTAACATAAAAGATTTGAACACAAGCGACGAGGCTCATTTGAGAAATATCTCCGAAATCAGCCTTCAAGGTATTATCAAATCTGACGATACAACTGACTCTGATGTTGTTTTGGGTAACTTGGGTCACAACAGCTCGCTTCACGGCATAAATTTGACAGCCAAACAGCTTGGCGTTCTAAAGGTAGGTAACGTAACAACAAATACCCAAATAAACGCTAGATTTAGCGTAAACCTGGAAGATATTAGAGACAATGCAACTATTGGCAATATAAAGTCAGGTAATACGGTAATAATCGCAAAAACTTTAGCAAAAGATCTAACTATAGGCAACATGGATGCCGATACTATCGCTACAGAGAGTACCGATAACGTGAGAATGGCTATATTTGACGTAGAAGGGGGAGTAGATATAGGAAACATCGTAAACCTAAGCTCTCTTGACGGCGACTACAGAAATATCAAAAAGGCATTTGAGTTAGGAGATATCTCGAATTCAAAGGAAAAATCTGCTATATTGCTAAATTTCTTGAATATGAAAGATAGCGTAACCGTCGGTAGTACTGGTATAGAGGCTAGTGAAATAAAAATCGTAGCAAAAAATGTAGAAAAAACTTTTAAAGTAACAAATATTGATCTAATGGCAACTCCTACTAACGGCAAAGCCCATGAGGCTAACCTATCGCTAGACGGTATCAAAGATGCCGTAACTATAGGTAATATCTCAAATCTAAATTCACTAAACGGCGACTTTAAAAACTTGGGCGATAAGATTGATATCGGCAACATCAGCGGAACCCAGGTAGACTCTAATGCTACGCTTAAATTTACTAATGTAAAAGATACCGTGACCGTAGGTACTTTTGGCAATGGTGACCAAAACGAAGGCACTACGTATACAGTAACAGCCGATAAACTAGCAAAAGAGTTAAATGTAGGTGCTATAACTATAAAAGAGTCCCCAAATTTCTATGACATTCATAAGAGTGCGGTAAATATTACCTCTGGCGTAACGGAAGGTAAGGTGACGATAGGCAATATCGATACCGGTGCCGATTCTAAAGTAACGATAGATCTAAGCAAGTCTCTACAGGCTAATGTCGTAGGAAGTATCAAAGGCGGCGAGATCGTCTATAAAGGCTCTGCTATAACGCCTAGCAATGCCGTAACTCTAGAAGTAGCTTCAACAGATAAGATAAACGTAGACTCAAAGATAGATGTAACCGGCTCTGTTGGACAAGACGAATTCGTGTTTAAATCAACTGTAAAAGCCGAAACATTTACGGTAACTGGAACTCTAGGCGACGGCGAAGATAAATATACTCTTGATCTGGTCGCTTCAAATAATCTAAAAACGGTAAATTTAAGCGGACTAAAAGGCGTTGAGCATGGCATTATCGATTTAACGACCATAATGACCGTAAACAAGAAATCTCTAAGCTTGGTAGCAACGGACGGTAAAGATGAGATCACTGTCGGTGCGATAACGGTTGCAGGCACTACGGAAAAACCTAATGTAGTCACTATTGACGGCGGTAGAGGCGTAGATACGTTTAAGTTAGCTGCCGCAGTAACTGACGTAAATGCTAGCAAATACGTATCTCTAGTTAATATCGAAAAAGGCGACAAGATCGAGCTAGGTACTGTAAGCGAGTGGGCTAAATATACAGCTACGGATCTAAATGCTGAAGCTACACTAAAAGATGCTGTAAATAAAGTCTTGACTGATGCTGCCGCTACTGTAGTTAATAAGGTATGGGCATTTACTTATAAAAATGATACATACTTAGTAAAAGATGCTGACGGTGGAAGTTCAGCTCTTACGGCTAGCGACAATCTAGTAAAACTAGCGGGCCAAAATATCGAAGACCTAAATCCGTTCTTGGATAGCGGAACGTTCACGATATAAACCGGCTTTAATGCAGTATAACCTGCAGTTAAATTTAACTGCAGGTTAACTCTTATAAAATTTTTTATTCTTTTTTCTTCATTTGAATTTCTAAATTTATCCATCCATTTTCTCTTTTCCGGTATTTTTATGCTATAATTAGCAATAGTATTCTGTAAAGATACCCAAAAACTCAAGAA
>CALIWP010000136.1 GCA_938046705.1 uncultured Campylobacter sp.
CTATGATTTGAGACATTTTACATATTAAAGGTAAAAAGATAGAATCTAAATCTGTTAAAAAGTTAATGAACATATTTGCTCTATTACTAATTCCATCACAAACAATAGTAGCAGCTTTCATTTCTTCAGCATATTGTCTAGCTTTAGCAAGATTTGAATATGCTTTATCAAGATTAGCAGAAGCTTTAGCTCCAACTACAAAACCTAAAACAGCTAATGCAGGTCCAGCAACAAGTCCACCAAGAACAGCAGTACCACCAGCTATACCTAATCCACCAGCAGCTAATGAGCCCCCACCAAAAAATGCAAGGGTTGCATTTGTAGCAGCTGCTCCACTTAATGAAGCAATAGCAGTACCTGTAGAAGCTGTTGCAAGAGCACCAGCAGCACCATAAGCACCAAAAGCTGTTACAGCTCCAATCATAGCTCCACCAGCTACCCCTCCAGCTAATGAAGAAGCCATGCTCTGAAGTTCTTTTAGTTCACCAAAATTTTTTCTATCTAAAACCATTTTTTGTAGCTCATTGAGACCAGTAGAGTTAGATAATTCAATATGGTTAAGTTTTTCAAACTCTTTTATAAATGGTCTGACACTATTATTAAGAATTTTAATTTTACATTTTCCTAAATTCTCAATATTAGCTCCACATTTTTTACGAGCTGTTTCAATTTTATTTGAAGCATCTCTTATAACATCATCAGCTCTTTCGTTAGTTCTATTAGCTTCTTTTTGATCCATAGAAGCTTTCACAGTCTTTCCAATTCCTAAGGCACCTGCAGCGGCACCAATTCCAATAAATAATAATGGTAAAGGCATATTTTTCCCCTCCTTAATATACCAAAAAATTAAAATAAATAAATTTCCAAAATTACAGAATCTTATCATTATAACATAAATATAAAAAAATATCAAAATTTAACATAAAAAATAAGGCGAAATATCGCGAAACGAATTTGAAAGTTGCGCAGAAAATTTGGGCGAGGCTAGACGTGCGGTCTGCCGCAAGCCCCAAATTTTCAAGCTCTTTCAAAAGCGCTCGCGAGATAAGCCGTTAATTATCATAAACCCAGACAGTCGTCTATCCCGTACAGCCCGCTACTTTGTCCTGCCACCCAAATAGCCGCCTTTATAGCACCCTTGGCAAAGGTTGCGCGGCTAGTGGCGGTGTGATTTAGCTCGATAAACTCGCCCTCGTTGTAAAATCCGACCGTATGCCTACCCACGACGTCGCCGCCTCGCACGGCTAGGATCGCGATCTCGTCTTTGCTGCGAGCTCCGACCATACCGTCTCTGCCCGTTACCAAAACGTCTTTTAGATTTAGCCCTCTAGCCGCCGCCACACGCTCGCCAAGCGTCAGCGCCGTGCCGCTTGGAGCGTCTTTTTTGTGTCTGTGGTGCTGCTCGACGATCTCGGCGTCAAATTCGCGCAATGCCTTTGACGCAAGCGCCGCCAAACGGTTTAAAACCGCGACGCCAAGGCTCATATTGGTAGCGTAAAGTATCGGCATCGCCGCGCTTGCGAGCTTTAGCAGGTTCGCGCCGTCCTCGCCAAGACCCGTCGTGCCGATGACTAGCGGTTTTGGGTCGGTGCGGGCGTAGTTTAGCAGGTTTATCGCGCCATCTTTGATCGTAAAGTCGATAACGACGTCGCAGTTCGCGAAAAGCTCGTCAAATTTATCCGTGAGGATAACGCCGTCAGGCAACGCAAAATCAAGCGGCTCTATCGTATAAGCCGCGCTAAGAGCTGCGCCAGGCTCGTTTTTTAGGCACTCGATGATCATGCGTCCCATTTTGCCGCTTGCGCCGTGGATTCCTATTTTTACCAAAATTTATCCTTTAAAATTTGGGCTAAATTTAGCATAAATTTTATAAAAAATAAATTTAGCACGGCCACCGACTTTGCTGCGTGCGGGCAAAAATATTAAAAATCGCGCTATATAATCGGCTTTTTAAATTTAAAGGACGACGATGAGGAAAATTTTATTTTTATTTCTAGCCGTTTTTGCGGCGAGCGTTTTGGCTAAACAAGCGCCGGTCGCGCAGGCGGCTAAAATACGGCAAGCGGACGCAAATTTGAGCGCGTTAAATTTGACGGCGAAAGATAAAAACGCGCAAAAGCTAAATTTGACCCAGGATCCAGCTATATCGAGCGGCGAGCTAGCAAACGGGCTAAAATACTACGTCAAGGAAAATAAGCAGCCCGCAAATTCGGCCTATTTTTATCTAGTCGTAAACATCGGCTCGACCGACGAGCGCGAAAACGAGCTGGGGCTGGCGCACTTTACCGAGCACATGGCCTTTAACGGCAGCCGCGAGTTTAGCAAAAACGAGCTGGTTAAAAAGCTAGAGAGCCTCGGAGTGGCCTTTGGCGCGGATCTAAACGCACAGACTAGCTACGATCAGACGGGCTATCTGCTAGAAATCCACGTAAACGAGCAAAATTTAAAGGACGTTTTTCGCGTTTTTCGCGACTGGATCGACGGCGTGAGCTTTGACGCGGCCGAGCTGGATAAGGAGCGTGGCATCATCGTCGAGGAGGAGCGCGCTAGAAACACGCCCGCGTATAGATTTTACATCAAAAACCGCGTGCCCGAGCTTTACGGCGACAGCATCTACGCCAAAAGGTCGCCCATCGGCGATATGAATATCGTAAAAAACGTCGACGTAGCGACCATAAAGGGCTTTTACGAGAGGACGTATCAGCCTAGATTTATGAAATTTATCGCAGTCGGCGACTTTGATAAAAAGCGCATCGAGGAGATGATAAAGCAAAGCTTTAGCTCAGCTAAAAACATGAACGACTACGTGAGCCCCGATAAAACTATTCCTATAAAAAGCGGCTTTAGCGTAAACAACTACGACTCCGCCGAGATCGGGCTAAACTCGCTAAATTTGATCTTTACGCAAAAGTACAAATTTGATGGCGAGATCCAAAGGCTCAGGCAAAATTTGCTCGCAAACTACATCTCAGATCTAGTCGCCATGATATACGAGCAGCGAAATTTAGCTCTGCGCGGGCGATTTTACTCGCCGATAATCGAAAACCAAAACGTGCTTTACGCCTTTGAGATAAACGCCGTGGATGATGATTTTAGCGGCGCGCTTAGCGATCTGGCGAGCGTTTTAAAGGGCGTGGAGAAATTTGGCTTTAGCAAGGCGGACTTTGAGAGCGCGAAAAAAGATTTTATAAACTCGGCTAAAAATGCCTATTTGCAAGCGGGCAACAAACGCTCGAGCGCGGTCGCGGCAGATATCGAGGAGACGACTAGGATCGGCGGCGTGCTGCTAGGCGAAAAAGACCTGCGCGACGTTACTTTGGCGCTGCTTGATGAGATCAGCCTGGATGACGTGAATGCAGAATTTAGGCGGATACTGGCCATCGACGCAAAAAATCTAAACGTAATTAGCGCCAAAGGGGCGAAGCTAAATGAGGCTAAATTTGATCAAATTTGGGCGGAAGCAAAGCCATACGATACGCTGGCTGCAAAGCAGGCAAAGAGCGAGCTTTTCGACTACGGCGCGCTAAAGCCTAAAAATTTCGTCTCGAAAAAACATAACGAGAAGCTTGATTTTTATCTTTACGAGCTGCCAAACGGCGCGCGCGTCGCATTTAAAGAGGTAAAAACCAAAAAAGACGTCGTCTGGCTAAGCGCGGTTAGTCGCGGCGGCACGTCAAATTTGGCCAAGCCAAAGCAGGGCGCGCTAGCGGTAGAGGTCTCAAACGAGAGCGGGGCGGGGGAGTTTAGCAACTACGACCTGGCTAAAATCCTAAGCGGCAAGCAGCTAAGCTATAGCAAATTTATCGATCAGCTTTCGCAAGGATATAGCGCAAGCTCGGCTAGCTCGGACTTTGAGTGGCTTTTGCGCGCGCTGTTTTTGGAGTTTAGCGAGCCTAGATTTGACGAAAACGCGCTAAAAAAGACAAAAATCAACGAGCTTGAAAAGCTGGAAAAAACCAAAAATCTGCCCGAGCGCAAATTTCGCGACGAATTTGCGAGATTTTTTTACGAAAATAACCCGCGAACAAACCCGCTCGAGGCCGCGGACATAAACGAACTGCAGATGGAGGACGTAAAAAAGATAGTGAAGGATAAATTTACCAACGCGGCTTCGTATGATTTTATCGTGGTCGGCGATCTAAATTTGACTACGGCCGAGCCGCTCTTACAAAAATATCTGGCAAATTTACCGTCGCGCGCAGGACGCGAAAATTTCGTCGATGACGGCGTAAGGACGATCGCGGGCGAGCGGGAGTTTAAGCGAAGCTACCAAACCACGCAGCGAAGCGACGCCGCGATGATAATGAAAAACGAAAACGTGAAGTATTCGCGCCCGGAGTTACTGCGCGTAAACGCCCTATCTGCGGTGCTTTCGATGATGCTGCGCGAGGACGTGCGCGAGGACCGCGGGCAGGTCTACGGCCTGGGCGTGCATATGAATCTCGCAAAATATCCGTACGAAAGCTTCACCGCGCATTTTGGCTTTACGGCCGCGCCTGATAACGTAAATGCCGTGCTAGGCGAGATAAAATCAAACGTCGCCGAGCTAAAAGGCGGCGCGGACATCCAGCGCTATCTGCAAAATTTCAAAAAATCAGCCCTCGTAAAAATGCGCCAATCCTACGTTCAGGGCGAGTTTTGGACGCGCGCGCTCATGCGTGAGCTGGTTTTTGGCGATGAGGTTTTGAGCCTGGACGAGTACGAAAAGGCGGTAAATGCGCTCACCGAGCAGGACGTAAGAGACGCGGCAAAGCTCTATCTGGACGAGAAAAACGTCGTGATAAGCGTAAATAATCCTGCCTCGGCGAAGTAAATTTAGCCTGGGCGGTAAATTTTATTTGCCGCCTGGGCGATGAGTAAAATTTGGCTTTAGATTTGACTAAGGACTGTTAAAATTGAAGCTAAATTTGCCTCTCGCCAAACGAAATTTGAGTTAAACTCGCTCAAATTTAACTCAAATTCCCCTGACATTTTATCTCCTTTTATCTATTTGCTTTGTAAATTTGAGTTTGAGTCTGATTTGCTTTGGTTGCCATCTACGTAAATCACCTGAGCCATGCCGCTTTCGGCTCTACCTATAGCACTCTTGATCCCGTCTCGTTTTTCCATTTCGTTTGCCCATTTGATAAAAGCTCTAATGTCTTTAAACGTAGCATTTTGATCAGGGCAATGCGGATTATAGAAATTTATTTCTTTGTCAAATTCCTCTATCTTTTTCGGGTCTATCGGCTTTGGTTTGTATTGTAAAAGACCTTCATGATATAAGCACTCGGTACATAAGTGCTCATATTTCTTGTTTTTGCGTAACTTCGCTTCGCCTTCTTCGTCTATACCTTTATTCATTTTATAGATATAGTTTTCTTTTTCTTTCGCATAGTATTTTACGTTATCATAGCACTCCTCATACGCCTTCTTTAGCTCCTCTTTAGTAGGTTGCCCTATAACGTCGTATTTTAAAAGAAGCTCTAGCATGGGTTCGTAGTTTGGGATAGTATCTAGCACGGCATAATATGAGTATATGAAAGGCGAAATATCGTCTATTGGGCCGGGAAACGAGGAGGGTCTATTTCGAAATCTCGGTTCATATCCGCTAGCAAGGGCAAGTTCGGTCATCTCTACGTAGTTATGGGTTACTATATATCCTATCGGATCGTTTACGTCTTTGGATTCTTTATTAACTTGATAGTTGTCTTCAAATATTATCTTTACGTCGTCCCCGTCTATGATAAGCTTTTCGATATGATGATAAAAGGGAGTTTTTCTATACCACTGCACCGCCTTTACTTCATCAAATTTAACCCCGCTATCAAGTAGCAGCTTAGCGGTCTTTGTAGAGTTGTTTTCTATGGCGTAGGCCAGGGGCGAGAGTTTGTAGTTATCTTGCGCATGAGCGTTTGCGCCCATATCTATAAGCCTTTTTGCCGTGACTTCGTCGTCGTAAAAGCTAGCGTACATCAAAGGAGTAACGCCGTCTATTAGTGGAGAGTCTATGCTAATGTTATTATCTTGCATAAATTTTAAAATTTGATCCGTTTGCTTTGATTTTAAAAGCTTACGGAAATTTTCCGCAAATGCGTCATCTTTTATCTGCTTATCTATATCCCAGTATCTAAAAGCAAAATCGTCTATCTCCTCTTGCGTTACGTATTTGCTTAGTTCCGAACCTGGGATTATCTTGGTATCGGCAGTGACTACAAAGCGAGTCGGGCCGGATAGCTTTTCGTAAATAAAATTTACGAAAACGATGAGGCAAAAAGCGGCGAGGCTAAGTGCGAGTTTGTTCAAATTTATCCCTTAAGTCAAATTTGCGAAATATTAGCCAAAGGGCGGTTAAATTTGAGTGAATTTGGGGGCGGGAAGTTGAAAATGCGGGGAAATTTATGTCAAGGCAAATTTGACTAAATTTAAAAGCCGAATTTAAAAAAGAGCGGCAAAGACTAAAATTTAACCCTTGCCGCGAGAAATTTATCGGTGCAAATTTACACGCCAAAAGCTCGGCGCGCAAAAATCAAATTTATCTAGAAAGCTTTAGCAGATACCCGTCCTGCGTCTTTTCGATCTCGTGCTTGTAGCTGCCGTCGAGATCAAAAACTACGCGGTAAAATTTGCCGTGCGAGCCAAAAAGAGCCGTTTTAAACGCGCCGCAGTCAAGCTCGTCTTTTCTGGTATTTACGTCCGTTTGCGAGGCGAAGTCGATCACGACCTTGGTGCCTTTGCTGATAGAGTAGTCCTTTAGCTTCTCGTCGGTCGTGAGGATTTTTATCTGCATCGGATAGATCTCAAATTTCGTCTGCTTATAGACGATCTGCTTTTGCGGTTGCGGCTTTTCAAGCGGTTTTATGACGACATCTTTTAGCGGCTCTTGCGTGGTCATGTTGCGCTCGGTAGGCTTTGGCGCGACGTCTATCGCGGCGGCTTTTGGCTCCTCTTTAGTGACCGAGACGTCGGGCTTTTCTACGACGACGGGCACTGCGATCTTGCTGAGCAAAAACTCATCCTGCCACGAGATGCTTTTGTTTATATCGACGGTTTTTTCCTTGATACTGCCGTCGAGGCTTTTGTATTTTAGCGTGACGGAGATGAAGTTTCTAGCGTCGGCGGGAAATTTGAAACTCTGCTTCTCAAAAGGCGGCAAATTTTCCACGACGTTGCTGCTAGCCATGCTCGCGTTTACATCGCCCGAGGGCGCAAAAGGATTTTCTCTGCCAAAAGCCAGCCCGCAGGCCAGCGCCAAAAGCCAAATTTTACCGATTTTCATAACTCCCCCGTTTTTTAAATTTTCCGACTAATCAGCCGCCGCTACTTGGCTCAAGCTCTTTTAACTCGAAATACGCCTTTTGCAGCTGGGCGTTTTGTTTTTTTAGCGTTTCGACGTCGCGTTCTAGTTGCGTTTTTTGCTCTTGCAGGCTTAGCATCACGTCTAGCGAGCGCTTGCCAAAGATTATGTTGCCCACGTAGATACCAAAACATATCACGCAAAACGCTATAAGCGTAAATCTGAGAAAAAGCCTGAAATCAAACGGCTTTTTCTCGACGTATTCGTCTAGGACTTCGCTCAAATTTGATTTCCCAAAAACTCGTCCGTCTCGCGCTCGATCTCAAGCAGGCGGTTGTATTTTGCGTTGCGTTCGCTTCTTGAGGTCGCGCCCGTTTTGA
>CALIWP010000137.1 GCA_938046705.1 uncultured Campylobacter sp.
TCGATTTCTAAAATTTTACCCGCAAATACGTTTTTCTTGCCCTTCTTTTCGACCGTGAGTAGCCCGCGCTTGATCGCGTAGTAGGGGATCGCATTTACCAGATCGCGCAGCGTCACGCCCTTTTGCAGTCGCCCGCTAAATCGCACGAGCACGGACTCTGGCATATTCAGCGGCATAGCTCCAGACACAGCCGCAAACGCCACCAGTCCGCTGCCCGCAGGAAAGCTCACGCCGATAGGAAAGCGCGTATGGCTGTCGCCGCCAGTACCCACGGTGTCGGGCAACACCATGCGGTTTAGCCACGAGTGTATTACGCCGTCGCCCGGCCTCAGGCTCACTCCGCCGCGCGAGCTCATAAATTTAGGCAGCGTCCTTTGCGTCTCAAGGTCGCTAGGCTTTGGATAGGCCGCCGTGTGGCAAAAGCTCTGCAGCACGAAATCAGCTGAAAATCCAAGACTAGCTAGCTCCTTGATCTCGTCGCGCGTCATCGGCCCCGTGGTGTCCTGCGAGCCTACGGTTAGGGTTGCAGGTTCGCAGTACTGCCCTGCCCTAACCCCCAGCACGCCGCAGGCCTTGCCCACGATCTTTTGGGCTAGCGTGTAGCCCTCGCTCTCGTCCGTTTGCGGCTGCGCAGGCTTTGCGAATATATCCTCCGCGCCCAAATTTAGCACCGCTCTAGCCTTACCGCAAAGCGAGCGGCCGATGATGAGCGGTATGCGCCCGCCCGCTCTGATCTCGTCAAATATCGTGTTTGGCGCAAGCGTAAAACGAGCGACGGGCTCGCCTTGGGGCTTAGCATTTTCGTTTAAATTTTCAAATTTAGCTTCGCCGTAAATTGAAACCGCGTCAAATTTACCCTCGGCGCTCAAATTTACACGCCCGACGCGTAAAATCTCGCCCGCGTACGGATAGATATCGACGACGTCGCCCGTTTCTAGCGCGCTCGCGTCGGCTACGATCGGTAGCGCGCCGCTATCCTCGGCGGTGTTAAAAAATATCGGCGCGATCGCCGTTCCTATCACGATACCGCCCGTTTTTTTGTTCGGCACGCCCTCTATCTCGTGCCCGAGGTGCCACTGGATGGAGTTTATGCCGCTCTTTCGGCTACTGCCCGTACCCACGACGTCGCCCGCGTAGACGACCTCGAGCCTGCTTTTTTTAAACTCGCGGATCGTTTCTAGGCTGCCCGGCTGACGCTTAACTAGCATTGCGTTTGCGTGCAGCGGGATATCTGAGCGCGTGTAGGCCTCGCTAGCCGGGCTTAGATCGTCGGTGTTGGTTTCGCCGGCGACCTTAAATATGACCGCTCTGATACGCCTAGGCAGGCTCTCGCGCGCCTTAAACCACTCCGCCTCTGCCCACGAGCGCAAAACTTCTAGCGCAAATTTATTGCTTTTTGCAAGCTGCGCTACATCGTTAAAATAATCATGCACGAAAATTGTCTCTTTTAGCGCGTTACAGGCGGCCTGCGTTACGGCCTCATCACCGTTTTTTAGGCTTTCAAGCAGCACGATGACGCTGTATCCGCCAAGCATCGACCGCAGTAAATTTACGGCGGCGATTTTATCAAGGCCGCTTATCTCAAGCCCGTGATTTATAATCTCGTTTAAGAACTCCGCCTTTACCTTCGCCGCGTCGTCTACGCCCGGATTTACGCGATTTGCGAGTAAATTTATAAGCTCGCTCCGCCTATCTCCGCCTTGTTTTACAAGCTCGCAGACTTTTCTGGTCTGCTCCTCGTTTAGCGGTAGCGGCGGCACACCCAGAGCCTCGCGCTCTTTTACGTGTTTTTCGTACTGCGTGAAAAAGTCCATCTTTTATCCTTATTAAAATTTACGTAATTTTAGCAAAACAAAGCGAAATTTGGCTAAATTTAAGCACTTGATTTTAAGGAATTATGATGCAAAAAGCGTATTTTGACTCGCCTATCGGCGTTTTGGAGATTTGCGGCGACGAGAGCGGAGTTTGCGAGCTAAATTTCGTGCGAGAATTCGTCCGCGCGGAGGTAACGGACACAAATTTAAAGCTCTGTTTAAGCGAGCTTGAGAGTTATTTTAAAGGCGAGCTTAAAACCTTTAAAACGCGGCTAAATATCGGCGGCACGGCATTTCAGAGGTGCGTTTACGAAAATCTGCAAAAGATCGCTTACGGGCAGCGCGTCACGTACACCCAGCTCGCAGCGATGACTGGGCGGCCAAGGGCATTTCGCGCGGCAGGCTCGGCAAACGCAAAAAACAAAATCCCAATCATCGTGCCTTGCCACAGAGTCGTCGCCTCAAACGGCCTTGGCGGATACAGCGGCGGCGAAGGGCTAGCGACTAAAATTTGGCTTTTGGAGCATGAAGCGAAATTTAAAGACAAAGCTTAGCGTCTTTAAAATTTAACGGTGCAAATTCATCCAAACAAGCACAAATTTTACGGCTTAATTTTAGTTAAGCTCAAACCTGACTACACGAAGTACGGCACCGTTTTTAGTCGGCAAAACGCGAGATAAATTTGCCGACTAAACCGAGCAAATTTACCAAAATCTAAATTAGCAAGCAAATAAACTCAGCCCGTTTCAAAACTCAAATTTAAACACAAAGTTGCCGGTAAATTTGAGGCGAAAATCTATCCGCAAAAAGGCAAAAACAAATTTAAACCGCAAACAAAAATGCAAATTTGGCTCAAAACCGCGCCGCTTTGGCCGTTTGCACCGTCTTGCCAGGCAGCAAAAATTTTAAAAATAGCAAAATTTATCGTTCAAAACCCCGCTCAAAAAACAACAGCCAAAAACAT
>CALIWP010000138.1 GCA_938046705.1 uncultured Campylobacter sp.
CGACGATCTAATCGCTACGGGAGGCACGGCCAAGGCTAGCGTCGAGCTAATCAATCAAACAAACGCCGTTTGCGTAGAGGCCTGCTTTTTGATTGATTTAAAGGATCTGGGCGGTAGCGAAATTTTACGCCCGCTAACTAAAATTTACAGCATTTTGGAGCTATGATGGAAGAATTTTTTACAAAACTACTCATCGAGTACGGCTACATCATACTTTTCGTCTGGTGCATAATGGAAGGCGAAATGGCGCTCATAATGGCGGGAATCCTCTCTCATCAAACGCATATGCATATCGCGCCGGCCATCTTCGTAGCAGGTCTGGGCGGCTTTGTCGGGGATCAAATTTACTTTTATCTAGGCCGCTACAACAAAAAATATATCGCTAAAAAACTTCACACTCAGCGCCGTAAATTCGCCATCGCGCACATAATGTTGAAAAAATACGGCTGGCCGATCATCTTTATCCAGCGCTATATGTACGGCTTTCGCGTCATCATACCGATGACCATAGGCTTAACCGGATACAGTGCGAAAAAATACGCGCTCATCAATCTAATAAGCGCGTGGTGCTGGGCTGCGATCACGATAATCCCCGCATGGGTTTTAGGCGAGCACATACTTGACATACTGCACAAAGCAAAAGAGCACTGGTACGTCGCCGTACCGGTAGTAGCGGTATTTTTGGGCGCTTTGCTCTACGGCTTTAAGCGCATAGAAAATAAAATTTTAAACGAAAGGAAATTTAGAAATGCATTTTCAAATAACAAACAAAAAAATTGACGAAATCAAGGCTGATTTGGAACTAATTTTCGTCGTAGATAAAAACCTAAAACATAAATTTATAAAAGACGAAAAGGCGTTTAAATTTGCCAACTACAAGGGCGAGAGCGTCTTGCTTTTACTTGAAAGCGGCAGGGTTTACGTCCCGCTAAATAAGCTTGGCTATGACGAGCTTCGCATAGCTGCGGCAAAGGCCTATAACGCCGTAAAATCGCTAAACGTCAAAAGCCTAAAACTAGCCTCATACGTCGCAGGTTGCCAAAAAATGAGCTTTCAAGCTCTAACCGAGGGCTTTTTGCTCGGAGCTTACGAATTTAACAAATACAAAGAAAAAAAAGAAAAATACGCGCTAAAAGATATTATTTTTAGCTCTGAGGAGTATAACGACAAGGACGTCCGCGAAAACGACGCAAAGGACGGCTTTACTCACGGCGAGATAATCGCCTCTGCGACAAATTTTACCAAAGATATCGTAAACGAAATACCTGAAATCTACACTCCGCAAAAAATGGCCGAAGAGGCGCAAAATCTAGCCAAAAACTACCCAAATTTAAGCTGCAAAATTTACGACGAAAAATTCCTCGAAAAAGAAAAGATGAACGCATTTTTAGCGGTAAACAGAGCCAGCATCCATCCGCCTCGCCTCATCCACCTTATCTACAAGCCAAAAGGCGCAAAAAAACGCGTAATCTTCGTCGGCAAAGGGCTAACGTACGATAGCGGCGGACTTAGCCTAAAGCCGGCTGATTATATGCTAACGATGAAAGCCGACAAAAGCGGCGCGGCTGCGGCAATGGGTATAATTAAAGGCGCGGCCGAGCTAAATTTGCCGTTTGAAATTCACGCTATTTTAGGCGCGACCGAAAATATGATCGGCGGCAACGCCTATAAACCGGATGACGTGCTGATCTCTCGCAGCGGCGTTAGCATCGAGGTGCGAAACACCGATGCCGAGGGTCGTTTGGTGCTCGCAGACTGCCTTAGCTACGCGCAGGATTTTAAACCAGACGTGCTAATCGACATGGCGACGCTAACTGGCGCTTGCGTGGTGGGCCTTGGCGAATACACAAGCGGCATAATGGGCAACAACGAGGAGCTAAAAGCGGAATTTAAAGCAAAAGCGGCAAAGAGCGGCGAGCTAAATACGATTTTGGAGTTTAACCCGCACTTACGCGAGCTAATCAAAAGTCAGATCGCAGACGTCAGCAACATGGGATCCAGTCGTTACGGCGGCGCGATCACGGCGGGACTTTTCCTAGATAAATTTATAAAAGACGAATTTAAAGACAAGTGGATACACCAAGATATCGCAGGCCCCGCATACACCGAAAAAGCTTGGGGATATAACCAAGCGGGCGCGACGGGAGCTGGCGTGCGAATGAATCTTTATTATCTATGCGCTATGGCAAAGGAGCTGTAATGGGACTAGCAGTAGGTATCGTAGGCTTGCCAAACGTCGGCAAATCAACCACATTTAACGCGCTAACGAAAGCGCAAAACGCCGAGAGCGCAAACTATCCATTCTGCACGATCGAGCCAAACAAAGCCGTCGTGCCGGTGCCCGATAAGCGCCTAGGCGAGCTAGCCAAAATCGTAAATCCAAATAAAATCCAGTACTCCACGATCGAATTTGTCGATATCGCAGGGCTCGTAAAGGGTGCGAGCGCGGGCGAAGGTCTG
>CALIWP010000139.1 GCA_938046705.1 uncultured Campylobacter sp.
CAAGTCAAATTTGCGTGTTCCATTAAAATTTAAATCCGCTTTTCGCGTCAAATTTAACGACCTCAAAATCTCTCAAATTTAGGTAAAATCCAAAATACAAAAATGAAAAAGGACGAAAATGAACGCGTTTTTGCAGGGATTGCTGCTGGGTTTTAGCGCGGCTGTACCGCTAGGGCCCGTAAACGTGATGATAATGAGCGCTGCGGTAAGGTCGTTTTGGTCGGCGTTTGCTATCGGGCTTGGCGCCATGAGCGCGGACGCGGCGTATCTGCTGCTTTTGGCGTTTGGCGTACTTGAGTATTTGCAGGGCGAAACGGCTGAAAAAATCATCGGGATTTTTGGATTTTGTTATCTAGCCTACATCTCCTACGCCATATTTAAAAACGCAAACAAACCTATAACGGCGGACGCACTGGACGTCGAGGTCAAATTTAGCAAAAACTACGCAAAAGGCCTTTTTGTCACGCTTGCAAATCCATATACCGTCGGATTTTGGCTCAGCGTCGCAGGCTTTGCGAAAAGTTTTGAAAACGCGGGCGCAGTCGTAGCGGGGCTAGTCGCGGCGATATTTATCTGGATCGTTTCGATGCCGTTTGCCGTGCATAAAAGCGCCAAATTTATCTCTCAAAACGTCGCGAAATGGCTAAACTACGTGTGCGCGGTCATTTTGCTGGGGTTTGCTTTCTTCTTACTTTATAAACTATTTTTATAAAATTTAGCTTTTATAATTAACTTAAGTAAATAATGATAAAATGAGATAAAATTTTTAGAGAAGTTTAATGCAAAATTTAGATTTTAAAAAGTCTATGACGCAGTTTATCGTCCTGCCGATCGCCGTACTTGTGATCTGCTCGTGTCTGGCTATGGGTTTTATATTTTATAAAAAACTACAAGACTCCTCCAACTATATCTCAAACATCGATATACAGAGCAAGGTAGAGTCTTATATGAACATATTGCAAATGATTTATAAAGACGTGGCAAAGCGCGACGTAGAGGAGTTTCAAAGATATAGCGAATTAGCAAATTCTATCCCGTCGTGGATGGTGAAGCAAACAGGCGAAAAAAACGAACTCATCATCCTAGCTAGCTCGCAGCAACCAAGCTTAATCGGGGAAAATTTACCCTATAAATTTTGCGGTATGGACGCCAATGCGCACGCAGAGTTGGCTCGCAACGGCGTCTATAAAAGTATAAAACTAATCCCAGACAATAAAGCCGAGATCTGCTATTTTAAAAATATAGACGGCGCGATAATAGGTTACAATATGGTTCAAGGCGTTAAAATTTCCGGTTTTGACGATCCGCTTTTTGCGCAGTGGTTTATCGTGAATATGAAAAATACATTTATCGTAACGAGCGTAATGGTGCTTATTTGTATTTTTCAATATTTGCTTTTTTATAGAAGTATAAGAAATAATCAAGTCTCCCTAATGAAAACTAATGCCAAGCTCGTAGCCAATAATGCCGAGATGCAAAAGCGGCTTTATAGAGATTCTCTTACGGGTTTGCCTAATAAAACAGCTCTGGAGCGTGATCTGGAGGCGATGAAAAGCCCTAAAATCATCATTGTGGATATCGACGAATTTAGAAAAATGAATAACTACTTCGGCACTGCAGTTTGCGACAGAATTTTAGTACGAATGACGCAAATTTCGCAAAAATTCGCAGATGATAATAATATGGCGGTTTACCGAGTGGGGCCCGATCAGTTTGCGTTTATCGAGGATGCGGCGTTTTTTATCGATAGGTATGAGGATTTAGCTACCGAGCTTTTGGATAATATCAAAGGCCTAGTCGTCGATATCACCGCACTTGACGGCGAGCAAAGCGAGATAGAGATACACTGCACGGTGGGCTTTGCGCTAGATGAGACCGATACGTTTAAAAAGGCGATGGTGGCGCTTGAGTTTGCTAAACAAAGCGGAAAGGACTATTTTTGCTACTTTAAAAACATCGACGATACGCCGCAATACGCCGAGCAAATCACTCGCTCAAATATGATACGAAACGCTATCATAAACGATAGGATCGTGCCGTTTTATCAACCGATATTTAATAAAGAAAAGCAAATCGTAAAGCACGAAACTCTAATCCGCATCCAAAACAGTAACGAAATCATCTCTCCAAGCGTCTTTTTGGAGGTTTCAAAGCGCATCAAACGCTATACCGATATCGAAAAAATGTTGATCGAAAAAAGCTTTAAACTAATCGCCGATAGGCCTGACGCTGTAATCTCTGTAAATTTATCCGGGCGCGATATGACCGACGGCGACGTAAGCGTGTTTATCATCGAAAAATTAAATAAATACAAAGTTGCCGGACGTGTGATATTTGAAATACTAGAGGATGAAAACGTCGAAAATATCGAGCGTATAGGAACATTTATCGAGCGCGTGCGCAGGATGGGCGTAAAGATCGCTATAGACGATTTTGGCTCTGGATATAGTAACTTCTCTT
>CALIWP010000140.1 GCA_938046705.1 uncultured Campylobacter sp.
GCTTTGCGTAGCAGCTCTAGGCTTGGCGTATTTACCTCACCCATTATGCGGATCGCAAGACCCGGACCAGGGAATGGGTGACGGAACACGAGCTCTCGCGAAAGGCCAAGCTCAAGACCTAGCTGGCGCACCTCGTCTTTAAAAATCTCTCTTAAAGGCTCAATTAGCTCAAAGCTCATCCAGTCAGGCAGTCCGCCGACGTTGTGGTGGCTTTTGATCGTCTTGCTAGATCCCACGACCGAGCTTTCGATGATGTCGGTATAGAGCGTGCCTTGGGCTAAAAATTTGACGTTATCGTGCTTTTTGGCCTCTTTTTCAAAAATTTCGATGAAAGTTTCGCCGATTATCTTGCGTTTTTTCTCTGGATCTGTTACGCCTGCAAGCCTTTCTAGGAAAGTTTTACTCGCGTCTATGCTAACTAGCTCGACCCCAAGCTTCGTTCTAAAAGTCGCCTCGACCTGCTCGCGCTCGCCCGTCCTAAGTAGTCCGTTATCGACGAAAACCAGGATCAAATTTTGCGGTATCGCAGCGGCTAAAAGTGCGGCGGTTACGGAGCTATCTACGCCACCGCTAACGGCGCAAAGGACTTTTTTGTTGCCCACGGTTTCTTTGATTTTAGCGATTTGGTTTTTAGCAAAGCTGCCCATATTCCACGTGCTTTCGCAGCCGCAGATATATTTGGCGAAATTTTTTAAAATTTGAGTACCAAACTCGCTGTGCTGCACCTCTGGGTGAAACTGCAGAGCGTAAAATTTGTGCTTTTCGTCGCCAAACACGCAATAAGGCGAATTTTCGCTAGTCGCGATCGCCTCAAAGCCGTTAGGTAGGTTTTTTACGAGGTCGGAGTGGCTCATCCAGACGATTTGCTTTTCAGGCGTATCGGTAAAAAGCGGATGGGATTTTAGAGCGTTTAGGCTTGCCTTGCCGTACTCTTTGTGAGAAGCCGGAGCGACCTCTGCGCCAAATTTATGCGCCAAAAGCTGCATGCCGTAGCAAATGCCTAAAATCGGCAGCTTTAGCTTAAATACGCCCTCGTCGCAAAAATACGCATCCGGTGCATAAACGCTAGCAGGCCCACCGCTTAGGATTATGCCTTTTGGTTTTTTCGCTTTAATCTCATCGACCTTGACGTTAAAAGGCAAAATCTCGGTATAAACGCCTTGTTCGCGCAAGCGCCTAGCGATTAGTTGGGTGTATTGCGAACCAAAATCCAAAACTATTATCGTGTTATTCATGAGCGTCCTTTAAAAATACAAATGGAAAATTTCAAACTGTATGTACCAGATCACGACCGATACGATATAGCCGGCAACCACGGTCCAAGCGTATTTCATATGCGCGCCGAAGGTATAAATACCCTTTAGTTTGCCCATGACGCCAACGCCGGCAGCAGAACCGAAGCTAATCATCGAGCCGCCGATACCGGCAGTTAAGGTAACTAGTAGCCACTGGCTTAAATTTTCGCCCGCATCCGCGCCCATCATAGGATTTGCTTTTAGCACGGCGGACATAACAGGGACGTTATCCACGATTGCAGATAGGAAGCCGACGCCTATATTTACGGCAGTGGCGCCAAATTTATCATAAAGAGAAACGGCATAGTTTAAAAATCCGACGAAGTGCAGCGCGCCGACGGCGGCAAGGATACCGAAGAAGAAGAAAAGCGTGTTGTTTTCGATTTTTGACATATAGTGAAAGACGTGCATAGGCTCTTCGTTTTTATTAGTTTTTTTGTAGATGTATGTGTAGATGCTAAGAAGCGAGAAGCCAAACATCATGCCCCACATCGCAGGTAGGTGGAAGAGCTGGTGCATCATAACTGCCGAAAATATCGTAAATGCGCCAAGACCGATAACGACTTTGCCGCCTTTTTTGATGCTTACCTTCGGCTCTGTCGCAGGGTCAAAATGCGGGCTACCCGCAGGCACGATGCGTACTAGTAAAAACGCCGTAACTAGCCAGCCGATAAACGAAGCAGGGAAAAGTGCGAAAAAGTCGATAAACGGAGCCTTGCCCGCAGCCCAAGCCATCAGAGTCGTGATATCGCCGAACGGACTCCATGCGCCGCCTGCATTTGCTGCGACGACGATGTTTATCGCGCCTGCGACTAGGAAATTCGTATTGGTCTTATCTATCGTTAAAAGAACGGTAGAAAGGATAAGAGCTGTAGTTAGATTATCGGCGACGGGGCTAATGAAAAACGCCAAAACGCCCGTTAGCCAAAAGAGTCTTTTATACGTGTAGCCCTTTGAGACGAGGTTGTATTTTAGCGCGTTAAACACGTCACGCTCGATGAGCGCCTCGATATATGTCATCGCGACCATGAGGAAAAATACGATCTGCGAAATCTCTAAAATCAGGTGATTTACCTCATTTTGCAACAAATGCACGTCTAGGCCGTTTGCCAGCATATAAAAGCCGATGAGCAAGAACATAAAAGTGCCGATAAATATGGCCGGCTTAGCCTTATCGATGTGAAAATTTTCCTCCGTAGCGATGAAAAAATATCCCACGACGAAAATGATGAGGCTCGCGATACCCACCCACGTAGTCGTTAAATTTAAAGCCTCGCCCGCAGCGTCGCCGCTACCGAAGGCTAAAGCGAAAAACAGACCCAAAAGTCCGACGATCTTCATTTACTCTCCTTGATTTATAGTTTATTTATCTTTTCGGTTTTGCTGTTTGAGGGCTCAGACGGCGCTTCGTAGAACGGATCGCCCTTGTGGCCGCAGCCTGCTATAAAAATTAACAAAAAAAATGCTAAAATCGCCTTATGAAAGACGCTAAGACTATTATTCGACATATTGTTGATAATCCTTTTTATAAAGAGTTAAAAAACCGTAGCGAATGCGGGGAATTTTTACGGCTTTTAAGCCTAAATCATCGCAGGCTCATCGCCTTTTGCTACGAGAAAAACGGCATTTTGTTTTTCGCCCTGTTTCATCCGCTAGGACTTCAGGAATTAAAAAGCGATAGTAGTATAAAAATGTTAAAAGGCTTATTAAAAATCTATTCTAGCGTAAATTTTGACGGCAGGCTAGCTCGCGTAACGGACGTTAAATTTTTTGTGACAAAGCATTTAAAATTTAAAAAAGCAACCAGCCCATACGAAAAAAAGCGAATTTTTACCTACGCGGAGCCTGCTAAAGGCGAGTTTGTAAATTTAGCCAAAAGCGAGCGAGTTTTCGAAGGATTTGAAAAGATCCGCCTTGCTATAAAGCAAAATTTAGCCAAAGAATCAAGCGAGGCGCGATGAATCAAATTTGGCCGAATTTAATCCAAAGCTCAAATTTACCAACGGGAGCCAAATTTTGCTAATCGACGAGATCAGCTCATTGCCCACCCAGCCGGGCGTCTATCAGTATTTTGACAAGGCCGGCAAGCTACTTTACGTCGGCAAGGCTAAAATTTTAAAAAACCGCGTCAAAAGCTACTTTTCATTTACGCCAAGTCTCGCCCCCTCGCCTAAGGTCAGCCCGCGCATCCACAAGATGATCAGCGAGGCCGTACACCTCGAGTATATCGTGACCCCCAGCGAAGCCGACGCGCTGATACTGGAAAACTCCTTCATCAAGCAGCTAAGACCCAAATACAACATCTTGCTGCGCGACGATAAGACCTACCCGTACATCTACGTAAATTTGGACGAGGATTTCCCGCGCTTTGAGATCACGCGCAAGATCGTCCGAGGCAAAAACGTCAAGTATTTCGGGCCCTATTTTCGCGGCGCGCGCGAGCTTTTGGATGCGCTAAGGCTAAGCTTTAAACTCGTGCAAAGCAAAAGCGCGCTCAAAGCCACGGGTGCCTATCTGCCCTATCAGATCGGCTACTCGGAAGCCCCTCTCATCAGCAAAATTTCGCCCGCAGACTACGCCAAGGTCGTAGAGGGCGCGATCGCGGCGCTAAATAATCCTCTTTCTATGCTGCCAAAGCTCGTAAATTTGATGAACAAATACGCCCAAAACGAAAACTACGAGCAAGCCGCCCTCGTGCGCGATAAAATTAGCGCCATCAAAGACCTAGACGTCAAAATCGAGGTCGATCTGGCTAAACTTGAGGACTTTGAGGTTTTTGCCGTGGGCGCGGAGCAAAATTTGCTTTGCGCGGTGCGCTTTAGCGTGCACAGCGGCAAGATCAGCGGCGTGTATCAAAATATCACTAACGCCAAAATGAGCTCGCAAGGCGATCTAAACGACGCGTATAAGCAAATCGTCCTAGAGAGCTTTCCAGCTGGCGCGCCCGTCGTTAGCGCGAAAATTTACGCACTCGAAGCCTTTGAGGACGCAAGCCTCGTAGAGGAGATATTGACCGCTCGCCACGGCCGTAAATTTAGCATATCGGTGCCTAAAATCGGCGAGAAAAAACGCATCTGCGAGATGGCGCTAACAAACGCGCAAGTCTTTATCCAAAAGTACCTAAAAACCCACGACGACGCGTTTTTGGACGAGCTAAAGGAGTATTTCGGCCTAGCCTGCGCGCCGTACGCTATCGAGACTTTCGACAACTCGCATATGTTCGGCGCGGCCGCAGTCGGCGCGATGGTGCGCTTTGAGCACGGAAACTTCGCCAAGGAGCACTACCGCCACATGCACCTCTCCCACGCAAACGACTACGATCAGATGCGCCAGATGCTAACAGAGCGTGCTTTGCGGTTTGACAAACTTAGTCCGCCCGATCTCTGGCTCATCGACGGCGGTCAGGCGCTGCTAGACCTCGCCTCGGACATCATCGCTAGCAGCGGCGCAAACGTCGATATACTCGCCATCTCAAAAGAAAAAATAGACGCCAAAGCCCACCGCGCAAAAGGCGGCGCGAGGGATAAAATTTACACTAGCAGTGGCGTATTTACATTGCCAACGGGCGACAGACGACTACAGTTTTTTCAGCGCCTTCGCGACGAGGCGCACCGATTTGCCATCACCTTTCATCAAAAAACCAAGCGCAAGGAGGATCTGGGCGCTAGCAAGCTAGCAGACGCGGGCGTATCGGCGGGCAGTATCGCAAAGCTGGTCAAATTTTACGGTAGCTTTGAAGCGATAATGACCGCAACGAGCGAGGAAATAGAAAAGGTGACGAATAGGAGCGTAGCAGCCAAGATCGAGCAGCTAAAAGAGAGTGAAATTTGAAGCTTATTTTGTAAAATTTGCCCTGAAATTTGAGCCAAATTTGACGCGTTTGTTTTCGTCAAATTTGGAAGCGTAAATTTTGGCTTGCCGCTCTTGAGTAAATTTCGCCGCGGTTATTTGCAAGTCAATCCGTCAAATTTGACGTAAAAAGCGATCAAATTTGCGCGCTAAATCTAAAATTTACGCGAGCGATTACGTAGCGCAAATTTAAATTCCGCGCCACCGCCAAGGTCTGCTTCGGCAAATTTAGCGTTTTGCCGCTTTTTCTATCGCTTCGGCGGCTTCGCAGCCCTCACTCCAGCCGTAGGTGCACGCCTTTTGCAGATAGTTTTTTGCGCGAGCCACGTCTTTTTCGCCAAGCATTGCGTTGTAGTAGAGTACGCCCAGATTAAAGCACGACATCCCGTCCTTTGCTTCGCAGGCCTTGCGCCAGATTTCGCCCGCTTTTTGCGCGTCTTTTTTGACGCCAAACCCCTGCTCGTAAAGCGAGCCTAAATTTGCGCAACCTAGCAAATAACCGCTATCGCAGGCTTTTTTATAGAGCTTGGCGGCCTTTAGTTCGTCCTTTTTAACCCCTTCGCCTTTGCGATACGCTACGCCCAAATTTACGCAGGCTCGCACGTACTGCCCGTCGCACGCCTTTTTAAACAGCGCGAACGCCTTTTTGTAGTTTTTGTCCAGGTCGCACTCCTCAAGCTTGATGCCGATGTAGGCAAGCCCTAAGTTGTCGCAGCTCTCAAAATCGCCCGCGTCGCAATCTTTTTGCAGTCCGCTTGTATCGCACCCCGCCGCATTTAAAGAAACCGCCGCAAAAATAGCTAAAAATATGAATTTATTCATCTTGTATTTTCAATGCCGAATTTAACGCGCCGTTTTATAACAAACGCAAATTTAAGCCCGAGCGACTCGGCAAATTTAACGAAAGATCGGGCTTGCTAAAAGGCAAAATTTGACGTAAATTTACGCCTTTTTGCCTTTTTTCTTGCCTTTGTCGCCAGGTTCTTCGCCTTTAAACCACCCTTTTATCTTGTCCAAGATCCCCTCGTCTTCTTCCTTGTCGTAGCTCGCCTTGCCGGCTTTGATGCCAAAGCTTTCTTGCAACTGATTTAGTAGAGAGATCTGCTCGTCCGTTAGCTCTTTTGGCGTTTTTACGGAGATTTGCGCTACGAGCCTGCCGTACCTTTTGCTATTTACGTTTTTTATGCCGAGCCCGTCAAACACGAACTGCTGCTTATCCTTTGCGCCGACCGGTAGTTTTAGCTCGGTCGTGCCTTTTAGCGTCGGGATCGTGATCGTCTCGCCCAAAACCGCCTGCGTGAAAAATACCGGAATCTCGATATAAACGTCGCTTTCGTGACGTACGAAATGCTCGTCGGCCTCAACCTCGATATGCACGTACAGATCGCCCCTGGCGCCGGCTGATGATACGTTGCCCTTTTCGCTCACGCGCATGCGCATGCCGTCGTCGATGCCCTCGGGGATATTTACTTTGACGCTTTGGCGCTCTTCTTTGTAGCCGCTACCGCCGCAATCAGAGCATCTATCCTTGACCGTTTCGCCCGTGCCGTTACAGTACGGACACTCCTGCACGAAGCTCATAAAGCCCCTCTGCTGCGATATCCGCCCCCTACCCTCGCAGTGCGGGCATACGTGCGTTTTGCCGTCTTTCGAGCCGCTGCCTTTGCATGTCTGGCAAGGCTTTTTGATCGTAAATTCCATCTCTTTTTCGGCGCCGAACACCGCTTCGTTAAATTTGATCCTAAGAGCTATCTCTAAATCGAGCGGATATTTGTCGCTGCTTCTTTTGCGGCTGCTTGCGCCAGGGCCAAACCCGCCGCCGAAAAACGAGTTAAAGATATCGCCCAAATCAAAATCCGCGCTAAACCCGCTAGAGCTAAAGCCGCCTCTACCCTCAAGCCCGGCTTTGCCGTATCTATCGTATATCGCGCGCTTTTCCTCGTCGCCTAGCACCTGGTAGGCTTCGTTTACCTTTTTAAAATTTTCTTCCGCCTCTTTGTCGCCTTGATTGCGGTCGGGATGGTACTTTAGCGCTAGTTTTCTAAATGCTTTTTTTATGGTTTCAGAGTCGCTATTTTTGCTGATTTCTAAAATTTCGTAGTAGTCTATTTCCACAAAATCTCCTAAAATTTTTAAATTTAAAGGGCGATTTTATCTTATTATTTATAAAAATTCAAAGCGGGGGAGAATTTTAAACGAGGATAGTAAATTCGGAAAAAAAATTTAACTTTTTTTGGTTATAATCATTTTCGTTAAATCTATTTGAAAGGCTTAAAATGATTAATGTTTTAATGATTGAAGACGATCCGGAATTCGCGCAAATCCTATCCGAGTACTTGAGCGATTTTAATATAAAAGTAACAAATTTCGAAGATCCTTATTTGGGACTAAGTGCGGGAGTGAAAAATTTCGACCTGCTTATCCTAGACCTTACACTACCTGGCATGGACGGCCTAGAGGTGTGCAAAGAGATCCGCAGCAAATACAACATCCCTATCATCATCTCCTCTGCTCGCAGCGACATCAGCGACAAGGTCGTGGGCCTGCAGCTAGGAGCGGACGACTATCTACCAAAACCGTACGATCCAAAGGAAATGTACGCGCGCATCATGAGCCTAATCCGCCGCTACAAAAAGACCAACGAAGTGCAAGAAGAGGTCGTAGATACGCTATTTAGGATAGACGAGCGCAGACACGAAATCTACTACAACAACGAAAGCCTAACACTAACGCCGGCCGAGTATGAAATTTTGAGCTACCTTATCAAACAACATAGCTTTTCAGTCTCTCGCGAGCAGCTAGTTTATAACTGCAAAAGCCTAAAAGACAAGGACTCAAAGAGCCTAGACGTCATCATCGGCAGACTAAGAACCAAGATCGGCGACAGCTCAAAAGCGCCTAAACATATATTTTCGGTACGCGGAATAGGCTATAAACTCATAGGATGAGATACTCCTTAACCACGAAGATTTCGGTAGTTTTCGCGCTGGCGTTTTCGCTTGTTTGTATCTTATTCTACACGTTTGCGAGCATACAGCTAGATAATGCGTTAGAAAAGATAAAAAACAAGCAGCTAAACGCGATAAACTACCTCATCGCTTCATACGAAAAGTCAAATCCGCCTAGCGATTTGACTAATTATTTTAGAAATTTCGGACTAACCTACGTTAAAAGCGACAAAACCGTCGCAAACGTCATAAGCACGGGCAAGACGGTCTTTGCCAAGCAAACGCAGCTAGGGCTCTTTCAGTCGCTGCTTTTTCAGGATACTTTGTATCTGCAGATCAAAAATCCTTCGTTTCAAATTTTACTCGAAAGCGACGATACGAAAAACATAAATGACCCGATTTGGGTGGGCTTTATCCTCACGACGGCGCTTCTTGTATCGCTCTACGTTTCGGTGATGAAGTCGCTGATGCCGCTTAAAAAACTAAGCTCTGATATCAGGAAATTTGGCGCGGGAAACATGGACGTAAATATCGCAAAACCCGACTCCGACGACGAGATCGCCAAGGTTGCGATAGAATTTGACGCCGCAGCTAGCAAAATCAGGGAGCTTTTGCGCTCTAGGCAGCTGTTTTTACGCACGATCATGCACGAGCTAAAAACGCCGATCGGCAAAGGTCGCATAGTCTCTGAAATGGTGCAAAATCCTACGCACAAAACCCGCTTGATAGGGATATTTGAGCGGCTAGATATGCTCATAAACGAGTTTGGCAAGATCGAGCAGCTGCTATCCAAAAACTACGCGCTAAACTATCAGGAGTCGTACTTTTCAAACATCCTTGATCAGGCGCGCGACATGCTGATGCTCGATAAATTTGAAGAGAAAGTGAGCGTAGATATCCGCCGAGATATATTGCTACGCGTGGATTTCGGGCTCTTTTCGCTCGCGATCAAAAATCTCATAGATAACGCCCTAAAATACGCCGACGACAAAAAGGCGCAGGTTATCTGCCACGCGGACGGTATCGTCGTGAGAAATCTAGGCCAACCGCTACAAAATCCTATCGAGTACTACATGCAAGCCTTTATCCGCGAAAAAGGCAGCAAAAGCAGCGGCATGGGGCTAGGCCTTTACATCATCGACCACATCTGCCGCATGCACAAATTTAGCCTAAAATACTCCTATGAGGATGGCTTTCACTCATTTAAAATTTGCACCAATCCAAAGGAAAGCGTTGAAAAAAGGGCTTGAGAAATTTAACGAGCTCGTGGCGGCCTTTGAGCGACTGCCTGGCGTGGGCAAAAAGTCCGCCCAGCGCTACGCCTATCACGTCTGCCTAAAGGATAGCTTCGGCGGACTAAAGCTCGCGCAAAGCATCGAGGATGCCGTGAGATTTACGGGCAAATGTCAAATTTGCGGTGGGCTTAGCGAGGATGAGATTTGCGATATTTGCAGTGACGAAACGCGCGATAAGGAGCTACTAGCGGTCGTAGAAAGTCCAAAGGATATCCTGGTTTTCGAGCAAAGCGCGATCTACCGCGGGCGCTACTTTGTGCTTGAGGAGATAACGCCGGAGCAAACCGAGAAACTGCGCGAGGTCATCCGCCAAAACGGCGTAACTGAGATCATTTTCGCGCTCACGCCGGGGCTTAGCAGCGACGCGGTGATGGTTTTTATTGAGGATAAGCTAAGCGATTTGGGCGTTAAATTTAGCAAGATAGCCCAAGGCGTACCAACAGGCGTAAATCTCGAAAATATCGACCTTCTATCGCTTATGAAAGCGCTTGATAGCAGGACGGAACTGTAAATTTAACTCAAGCGCATGAAGCTTTTTGGAAATTCACGTTGCGTTTTTAAATTCGCTCAAATTCAAATTTAAGACTATGCAAGCAAATTTGCCGCCGCATTTCACACAGGCATCCCCCTCAAATTTAACCCACCGCAAAAGCTGGTAAAATTTGCAACGACTCAAATTTGACGCGTAGCCTCAAAATCAAATTTTACAAGCACGACAAAGAATAAAAAGAAAATTTAAAAGAGGAATTTACGACCCGAAGGCCGTAAATTTAAGCCGCCCGAAACGAGCGAGAGAAGTTATTTCGTAGTTTTTTGGATATATGAGAACTCGGAAATTTTCGTCCACTCGCGAGCCTTAGCTAAAAACGCTCTTTGAGAGTCCAAAATCTCCTTAAATAGTGGATCTTTCGCCGCCTCTTCGTCTAGGATTTCGTCGCTCGCCTTTCTAAGCGCGTCCATAACGTCCTGCGGAAACGAGCGAACCTCGATATCAGGATACTCGGCCTTCATTTTGGCCCAGTACTCGGCGTTATCAAAGAACGAGCGGCTATTTAGCATGCTAGCTACCTCGTTAGCCGCAGCCTCGATCACGGCCTGAAGGTCGGCAGGTAGCTTTTCGTAAGTCTTTTTATTTACGAAAAACTGAGTCTGACCGCTCGGCTCTTGCCAGCCGGTGTAGTAGTATTTAGCGATCTTGTGAAAGCCAAGACCCATATCAAACGCAGGGCTAACCCACTCGACCGAGTCGATCGTGCCCATCTCTAGCGCCATATATAGCTCGCCGGTTGGGATAGTGTTTATCGTCGCTCCCACGCGCGCCATAACCTCGCCGCCAAAGCCAGGGATCCTGATTTTTAGGCCTTTTAGATCATCTACGCTTTTGATCTCTTTTTTAAACCAGCCGCCCATTTGCGTGCCGGTATCCCCCGCAAGGAAAACTTTAATATTGTATTTGTCGTAAACTTTTTCCTCTAGCTGCTTGCCACCGCCGAATTCATACCAAGCGCGAAGCTCAGTTGCGGTCATACCAAAAGGTACGGCGGTAAAAAACATAGTATTTGCGTCCTTGCCCTTGTAGTAGTAAGACGCCGTGTAGCCGATATCGTACTGGCCGCCTTTTACAAAATCTAGGATACCAAACGGAGATTTGTGCTTAGAGGGATAGTCTATCCTAACCTCTAGCCTGCCATCGCTTAGCGTCTCGACGACGCGCTTAAATTCTTTCGCCGCATCGCCCAAAACCGGAGTCGTGCTCTCCCAGGTGCTGGCTAGCTTTAGCTTATAGGTTTTGTCCTCTGCGTTCGCGCTTAGCGCTAAACCGAAAGCAGCCAAAACCGCTAAAAACTTTTTCATTTTTGCTCCTTAAAATAAATTGGCCGATTATACTTATTTTTTTTAAAAATTTGGTAAAATTGCGCAAAAAAGGGGCATCCATGAATAAAAAAACCAAAATCCTAGCCACGGTCGGACCAGCCAGCGAATCCATAGAGGTTATGGAGCAATTAGTTTTAGCAGGAGTCAATGCTTTTAGGCTAAATTTCAGCCACGGTACACACGAATACCATAAATCCAACATAGATAAAATCAGGCAAGTAGAGGCGAAACTCGGGCGAAAGATAGGTATATTTCAGGATATCTGCGGCCCAAAAATAAGAGTCGGCAAGCTAGACAGAAGCGAATTTAAACTAAAAGTCGGCGATACGCTAATCTTTGTAAAAGACGAAATAATCGGCGAGCAAGTAGACGAAAATCACTATAAGCTCTGCATAAACCAGCCTCAAATTTTAGCCGCTCTAAAAACGGGCGAGTACATCTACCTATGCGACGGGCAAATCCGCGCTAAAATCACGCAAGCAAGCGCCCAAAAAGTAGAAGCCGTGGTGGAAAACGACGGGATACTCCGATCGAATAAAGGCGTAAATTTCCCAAACACCAAACTAAATATCGAGGTTATCACGCCTAAGGATTTAAAAGATTTAGAATTTGGCGCAAAAAACGGTGTGCACTTCGTCGCGATCTCTTTCGTACAAAACGCAAACGACATAAGAAAAGCTAGAGAAATCCTAAAAGGCTTTGGCTCCAGAGCTCAAATTTACGCCAAAATAGAAAAATTTGACGCCGTGGAGAATATCGACGAGATCATCGAGGCCAGCGACGGTGTGATGGTAGCTCGCGGAGATCTGGGTATCGAGGTGCCCTACTACAAGGTGCCGACGATCCAAAAACTCATCATCAAAAAAGCAAACGAAGCGGTTAAACCCGTCATCACGGCTACACAGATGATGCTGAGCATGGCCGAGCACGAAACAGCTACTAGAGCCGAGATCAGCGACGTGGCAAACGCCGTACTAGACGGCACCGACGTAGTCATGCTAAGCGAAGAAAGCGCAGTCGGCATCAACCCCGTAGCCGTCGTAGAAGCGATGAGCAACACCATAATCCAAACGCAGCAAATTTATCCTTTTAACAAATTTGATTTTGACCGCTACGACGATACCGATATGATCGCATCTAGTACCGCAAGGCTCGCCTCCGCGCTAAAAGTTGACGGCATAATCGCGCTAACCTCATCGGGCGGCTCGGCAGCAAAACTAGCCAGATACCGCACCGATATAGATATCATCGCTATAACGCACAACGAGCAGGCCGCGTATAGGCTGACTCTTTGCTGGGGCATAACGGCGGCATTCGTGATAGAAAAAGAAGAAAGACTGCACACGCTCATGGCCAAATCAATCAAAGCAGCAGTCCAAAAAGGCTACATAAAAGACGACAAAAGCTACATCATGACCGCTGGCTATCCGACGGGAGTAGCGGGCAGCTCGGACTTGATCAGAATTTTAAGAAAAGCTCAGATAGATTATTATCTAGAAGAAGCCGATAAATAGAGGGCTTTTCGCATCGAGGCTTCAATTTTGGCCTCGTCAAGCGAGCCCTCAAAAAATAAATTTAACGCTAAAACCGCCTGAAAAAGTAGCATCTCTGAGCCGTCTTTATGCGCGAGCCCGCTAGCGGCGGCTAAATTTAAAAAAGGCGTTTTTTTGCCGTAAATCACGTCAAAGGCAAATTTGGCTTCACTAAAAATCGGACGCAAAATCTCGATCGGTGCGGGCAAATTTTCGTCTTTTAACCCTGCCGAGGTCGTATTTATGACGAGATCAAATTTGCTGCCATTAAATTTGCCAAAATTCGCCCAGCTAAATTTTTCAAATTCAGCAAAATTTGCCAGCCTCTCCTCGCTTCTATTTAGCACGCAAACTCGCACGCCGCGGCTTTTTAGCGCATATGCGACCGCTCTAGCCGTTCCGCCGGCACCCAAAATGAGAGCTGAATTTATATGTCCAAAACTCTCTATCGTTCGTAAAAATCCGGGCGCGTCGGTATTGTAACCGTAAATTTTATCGCCGCGAGCTACGAGAGTATTTACGGAGCCGATTTTAGCAGCCGTTTCGTCTGGAGCGTCGCACTGCGCGAGCGCGGCTTCTTTGTGAGGTACTGTGACGTTTGCGCCGCTTAGTTTTAGTTCTTTAAATCTAGAGATGAGTTGCGAGCCGTCCGCTAACTCGTATCGAGTATAGAGGGCTTCGCGAGATAGACCAAGCTCGCCGAGAGCTAGGTTGTGTAGTCTCGGCGAAACGGAGTGGGATATAGGGTTGCCAAAAACGGCAAAAACCATCATTTTATATTTACGATAAAGGCGTTTGGAGCGGCACTTTGCTTGATTTTAGCAAGCTCGCTTTTTAACTGCTCGCCGCTATAAGGGCCGACTAGAACCTTGATGATTTCATTGCCGTTTACATTCGTCCTGTATAGCTTATAGGCGTATCCTGCGGCTTTTAGTTTGCCAAGCTCAGGCGCTTTTTCATTAAAGTGTTTAACGGCGAAAACTTGCACGTAACTACCGCTGTGAGCATCGCCGCCGCTAGCTGCAGGAGCTTGTTTAGCCGGCTTTTGTTTTGCTTGTTTTTCTTTAGCTGCATCGTTTTTAGGCTGTTTTACAGGTTTTTCTTGTTTAGGCTCTTTTTGTTTTACTACGTTTACGTGTTGCTTAGGCTCGGCTTTTGGTTCGCCTGGCTGAGCGCTTGGAGCGTCATTTTGCTTTAAAGCACCTTGTATAGTAGAAGACTCGGTCGGCGTAGGAGCTGTCGCGCCTGCATCTTGCTGCCTTTTATCCTCTTTTTCCTTAAGCGCTTTTACCATATCCTCAAAGCTATCTTGGCCTTTGTTTTCAGGCACGATAGGCACCTGCTCAAAGGCGGGATTTGGCTGCTGCGCCTGAGGCTCGGACGGAGGAGGCGGAGCGACTGGAGGGACGTTAGTTTGCGCTACTTGCGGCGCAGGCTCGTTAGGCGGTGTAGCAGGCACGCTCACTTGTTGAGGGATACTTCGTGTATTGTCCGGCTCAGGCGGCAAAACCAGCCTAGAGTCCGTTTGCGCAATCTGATCGTTAGTTTCGGAGGAATTTAAAAATTTCATCACGATGAGAACAGCTAAAAAGATGATGACAAAAACTGCGACGAGGATGAGTATCCTCTTAACGCTTTTGCTCTTTTTATCCTCGTTATTATCAAGCATGATGTCTCTTAGCTCGTTATATTCCATTTTCACTCCTTACATATGTTTTGACCAGCTTGCGCCGCGCTCTTTTTGATAAACTTTGTACGGCAACGTCAAGATATTAAATTCTTTCGGTAACTCCATCGTCGGAAACACTCTCCACTCTTTAACCAAACGCGAACTAAGCAACATAGATAGTTTATTCGCTATCTGATAGCCCTCATTTAGCGTCGTGTGCCCTTTGTGTATATAAAGGTGCAAGTGCCCCGGCGTCTTGCTCTCGTAGGCGGTAAAATTTATAAATCCCTCCTCGCGGAGCAAAAGCTGAGCTCGGTGCCAAAAGCGCTCAGGCATCCTACCGTTGTAGTCAAAGACGATATTTTCTACCTTATCGCCCGGCAGTATCAGCGAGTGTGCGACCGTGATCTTACCCTCGTCGTGATCTTTTATCACCTGATAGCTTAGAGGCTCGTTTATGAGCTCAAATTTGTTGAAAAACGTCCGCCCTTTATACTCAATCTTACTTACGATATTGTCGCGCTTGATCCAGTAGTGGCTCGTGTTCATTTTAATTAGCGCGGTGTCTATACTCTGCATTAATAAGTCGCCTTATCATAGATGATAAATTTGCTCGCAAGCTCTTTTAGTTCGGCTTTTACTTTTTCTTGAAGCGCTGCGTTATTGATATCGCTTAGCACGTCGGCGATTTTGTTTGCGATGATCTCAAATTCCGCCTCTTTCATGCCGCGAGCCGTAAGCGCCGGACTTCCGATGCGGATACCGCTTGTAACAAACGGGCTTCTTGTTTCTCCCGGAACCGTATTTTTATTTACCGTTATACCCGCATTGCCAAGAGCTATATCGGCATCTTTACCGCTAAATTCGCGATTTAAAAAGCTCATTAAAACCAGGTGATTATCCGTACCGCCGCTAACTAGATCAAAGCCGCGTTTTACTAAAATTTCGGCTAGTTTTTTGATATTTGCTTTGACTTGCTTGGCGTAAATTTTCCATTCAGGCGAAAGGTTATGTTTAAAGCCAACCGCCTTTGCCGCGATAACGTGAACGAGCGGTCCGCCCTGAATGCCAGGGAAAATAGACGAATTTATCTTTTTAGCGTACTCTTCGTTGTTTGTCATGATGATACCGCCGCGAGGTCCGCGAAGGGTCTTGTGAGTAGTCGAGCTCACCACGTCGCAGTGCGGAAACGGACTCTGATGCTCGCCGGCTACGACTAGGCCCGCGATGTGCGCCACGTCGGCAAAGAGTATAGCGCCCACAGCATCGGCGATCTCGCGGAATTTCTTAAATTCGATCTCGCGAGTGTATGCGCTTGCGCCGCACACGATCATCTTAGGTTTTACGATTTGCGCGATTTCCATCACTTTGTCGTAGTTTATGCGTCCGTCAAGCTCCACGCCGTAGAAAAAGCTCTGATAAATTTTACCAGAGCTGCTTACTTTTGCGCCGTGAGTTAGGTGTCCGCCATGGCTTAGATCCATGCCTAAAATTTTATCGCCCGGATTTAAAAGCGCGCCGTAAACACCCTGGTTTGCCTGCGAGCCTGAGTTTGGCTGTACGTTTGCAAATTCGCAACAAAAAAGCTCCTTGCAGCGATCTATCGCTAGCTGCTCGATCTGAT
>CALIWP010000141.1 GCA_938046705.1 uncultured Campylobacter sp.
CTTTGATTTTGGACTCCTATTTTGACCAGTTCAGAGGCGTAGTGGCAACGGTTCGCGTCTTTGACGGCTCTATCAAAGCCGGAGATCAGCTTTTGATGATGCAGGCCGACACACCGTTTCTTGTTGAAGAAGTTGGCGCCAAACGTCCGCTTGAAGTGGCGTTTGATTCTCTTTCCGTGGGTGAGGTAGGCTATGTGGTTACCGGCCTAAAAGATCCCGGAGCCGTGCATGTGGGTGATACTCTGACGTATAGGGACCATCCGTGTGAAATGCCTCTTCCGGGATATCGTGAAGCAAAGCCCATGGTGTTTACCGGTCTTTTTCCCGTTGATAACAAACAATACGAAAACCTTCGCGACGCCCTTGATAAGCTGCGCGTAAACGATCCCTCGCTGACATGGACCCCCGAAACCTCCGTGGCGCTTGGTTTTGGCTTTCGCGTAGGATTTTTGGGACTGCTGCATATGGAGGTTATCAAGGAGCGCTTGGAGCGCGAATTTGACCTCGACCTCATCGCCACGGCTCCGACCGTCACCTACGAAGTCGTGCAAACCGACGGTCAAATTTTACGCATCCAAAACCCCAGCCAGCTCCCGCCAGTCAATAAAATCGAGCACGTCAAAGAACCCTACGTCAAGTCCACCATTATCACGCCTAGTGAGTTTTTGGGTAACATCATCACGCTGCTAAACAACCGCCGCGCCGTGCAGACCAAGATGGACTACATCACGCCCGAGCGCGTGCTGCTCGAGTACGACATCCCGATGAACGAGATCGTGATGGACTTTTACGACAAGCTAAAATCGAGCACCAAAGGCTACGCGAGCTTTGACTACGAGCCTAGCGACTACCGCGTGGGCGACCTGGTGAAGCTTGATATCAAGGTCGCGGGCGAGACCGTGGACGCGCTCTCCATCATCGTGCCAGAAAGTAAAGCCCAGTCCAAGGGACGCGACTTCGTAAAAGCAATGAAAGAGATCGTGCCGCGCCAACTCTTTGAGGTGGCTATTCAAGCCAGCATCGGCAACAAAGTCATCGCGCGCGAAACGGTAAAATCGATGGGCAAAAACGTAACCGCCAAGTGCTACGGCGGCGACATCACGCGTAAGCGTAAGCTACTCGAAAAGCAAAAAGAGGGCAAAAAGCGCATGAAAGCCATCGGCAAGGTAAATTTGCCGCAAGAAGCGTTTTTAAGCGTTTTAAAAATAGACTAGCGGCATTTCGCGAGCGTTTTTGCTGCGCTCGCAGCTGCTTTTATTATCTCGCGGTCAAATTTGCAAATTTTACTCGCCCGAACCCGCACTGTTAAAATGCTAAATTTGATTTAGTCAAATTTGACGCGAGATAAATTCGCGATATTTTAAAGCTAGAGGTAAAATTTGTCTCAAAAATAGCTCTGTTAAAGCATTCGACGTCGTATAATTTTTAAAAATATTAGTTTGCCGACAGCCCGAGTTGGCGCGCTAAAAACTGAAATTTGAGCCGACAAAAGATAAAATTTAACCGCAAAATCTACGAATTTAAGTTTTAGTTCGGTAAAATTGAATAAAAATTTCACAAAGGCAAATCGTTATGAGAGGTTACAAAATCTTTTCGGGCACCGCAAACGTAGAGTTTTCAAAGAAAATTTCGCATTATTTATCGCTTCCGCTTAGCGAAGCTACGATCAAGCGCTTTAGCGACGGCGAGATCAGCGTCCAGATCGGCGAGAGCGTGCGCGGCAAGGATATTTTTATCATCCAGCCTACCTGCGCGCCCGCAAACGTAAATTTGATGGAGCTTTTGATCCTAACCGACGCGCTTAAGCGCAGCTCGGCTAGCTCGATAACGGCTGTGGTGCCGTATTTCGGCTACGCGCGCCAAGACCGCAAGGCCGCTCCTCGCGTGCCTATCACGGCAAAACTCGTGGCAAATATGATGCAAACGGCGGGCATCGACCGCGTCGTCACGATCGACCTTCATGCGGGCCAAATTCAGGGCTTTTTCGATATCCCGGTCGATAACCTCTACGGTTCGATCATCTTTAACGACCATATCAAAAACAAAAATCTCAAAAATCCTATCATCGCTAGCCCCGATATCGGCGGCGTCGCGCGCGCTAGAAGCGTCGCAAAAGCCCTAAATCTCGACATCGTCATTGTCGATAAACGCCGCGAAAAAGCCAACGAAAGCGAAGTAATGAACGTAATCGGCGACGTGGCGGGCAAGGACGTGATCTTGGTCGATGATATGATCGACACGGGCGGCACGATAGTAAAGGCGGCTAAAGTCTTTAAAGAGCGCGGCGCAACCTCCGTGATGGCGTGCTGCACGCATGCGGTGCTTTCTGGCAAAGCATACGAAAACCTCGCAGATAGCGCGCTAGACGAGCTAGTGGTGACAGACACGATACCGCTTCGCGAAGAAAACAAGAAGATAAAAGTGCTCAGCGTCGCTCCGATTTTTGGCGAGGTGATCAGACGCGTGTATCACAACGAAAGCGTAAATTCGCTATTTGATTGATTTTAGACGGCGCTTTGGTCGCTGGTTTTGATTAATTTTACCCCTTGACGGCGTATGCGACTAGTCTGCGCCGTTTTTAAATTTATACCTATCTTTAAGCGTCAAATTTAACTCTTTATTTAAGACTCTCAACCTTAAATCAATTTATATTTAAGCGATTCATCCCGTAAAGATGCGGGTCGTGCCGCTCAAATTTGATCGCGTAAAATTTACTCAAAAAAGACTGAAATTAAACGTAACTTTTCACGTTTTTTTCACGGAGTGAAAAGTGAAATAATTTATATTATTTTGGTTAATTTTGTAATCTTAAATTTAATCCCAAATGCCCATAAAATAGGCATTTGTTGCTAAAACAGAACTTAAATTTATATAGCTTTAAATTTGGAGAAATTTTGAAATAAAACTTAATGATAAAGGCGAAATTTAAAAGTTATTCACATGCGGCACGGCGGTAAAATTTGAATCGAAATTTAAAAAGCGAGCCCGAAGCCAGGCTCGCAAAAGGCCTCAGTGTTCGCCTTTGTGCAGGAAATAAAGTCCCAAACAAAGCGCCAAAATCGAGGCCGCGAGATAGGTCATCTCAAGCGGAGTGGTGAAATTTGCGTGCAAAACGCGTTGGAAAAAGTTAACGATAAGCACCATGATGATGACTTTGCCCAGTTTATCCTTGAGCTCGTCTAGTGAGTGCACCTCGAGGACTTTGCTCTGTTTTGACTGCTTGAGCTCCTCGATCTCGGAGATAAACAGCTCGTAAATGCCGAAGCTAAAGATGTAAAGCACGAGCGCCATGAGATAAAGGTCGATCGCGCCCACGATCTCGCCGACGACTTCGGAGTGGAAGTTCTCCGGGTGAAAATCGCCAAAAAAGTAGTGATAAACGGCGACGAATACCTTGCCCACGTCGTAGCTAGCGATGACGAAAAGCACGATCGCGCCAAGCAAGCCGAACACTACTGGTAGGAGTGTGAAGTTGTTGCTAAAGAGCAGGATTTTTTCAAAAGCTTTACGCATTAATTTCCTTTGTTTAAAAATAAAACGCGTATTTTATAATATTTTCCTTAAAGCTAGTACGTTGAGCAAGCACTAGTCTGGCGGGAATTTGAGTCGGTGTGTGAGGCTTGGGTTGTTATCGGGCGGGGTTAAATTTGAGTTTCGCGCGGTTTATAATGCCCTTTTAGACGAGCCGCGGCCGATTGACGGGCGAGTCAAATTTGAGTTTATTAAATTTGATTGCGTAAATTTGACGGTACTGTTTGCTTGCGGCGATTTGCGCCGTAAAGATGCTGGTAAATTTAAGCGTCAAATTTAAAAAGCTAGTAGAAAATTCGTATCGGAAAAACTCGATTTTATATTTTAAGATAATCAAATTTTAGCCGAATTTACGCCAAATAAAAGCGCAAATTCGGCAAATTTAAAAAACGCGGACGGGCTATTCCTGCATCTCTATCCATTTTTGCGCGATTCTCACGGCATTGGTCGCCGCCCCCACGCGGATCTGGTCGGCGCTGCACCACAGATGCAGGACGTTTTTGCGGTAGTTATCCGTGCGGATGCGTCCGACGTAGGTCTCGTTGGTATCGCTTGAGATGCTCGGCATCGGGTATTTTTTCGCAGCGGGCTCGTCCACGACTACGATGCTAGGCGCTTTGCGCAGGACTTCGCGCGCAGCTGCGGCGTCCACGTCTCTATCAAAATGAATCGTGATCGCCTCTGAGTGGCTGCGAAGCACCGGCACGCGCACGCAGGTTGCGCTCACTTCCATATTTTTGTGAAGGATTTTTTGGGTCTCGTTGACCATTTTCATCTCCTCTTTTGTGTAGTCGTTGTCTAAATACACGTCGATGTGCGGGATGACGTTAAATGCTAGCTGGTGCGCGAAGACCTTTGGCTCGC
>CALIWP010000142.1 GCA_938046705.1 uncultured Campylobacter sp.
GCCGGTAGATCGGATCGAAGAGGTGCTGAAGCTGGCGCTCGTTTAAATTTAAAGCGCCACTTTAAATTTTGCCACTTTAGCAGCGTGTTGGAGGCCAAGAGTTCGCAGGAGTATCTGAGCGGCGAGTGAGGTTAAGAAACTAAAACCGTAAATTCAGACGTCAAATTTAGCCCGCAAATTTGACGTCCGTAAATTCAGCCAAATTTAGAGGTTAAATTCGCATTCTAAATTTGGCTGAGCGCTACCATAGACTCTGAAATTTTAAAATCCTACCGCATGGCGCACGGAATTAAAAACTCTTTAGATTCTCGTTTGCGCCGTTTGCGATCAAAATATAAAGCAAGAAAGTGATAAGACTAAAAGCAAGATTAAGATTAGCCGCAAGGAAGCTTGAAATCGCCTTTTTTATTAGCCTGATCGCTTATGTTTTGACAGCTTTGAGCTTATTTGCCGTGCCCGAAGATATCTTGTCCGCTCACGCAGTTTTTAGAGACTTTACGGCGTTTATGGCGGGCTTTTACCCGGCTATAGACGTAGCGCGAACCAAAACAACCTTTGGCGATGTAGCGGCGTTTCATCTTAGCTATTTATGCTTTTTTATGCCCGTTTGTTTGCTGTTTGCGGGACTTTACGGCGTGGCAAAAGGAGCTACCAGTAGGCTTGAGGAAAACAAAAACAACGCCCAGGCGCTTTCACAAGGCATTATTTTGCTTGCGCTTATCGTATGCTTTTTGGTATTCGGCGGACTTGATGATTTTTTCTCGGGTTATAGCATATGACACTCTTATCGCCCGACACGAGAGTTCATAGCACAGGTGAGGCTAGAATTATTTTTATACTATGAAATGATCGGCTTTGGCATTGCGAATTTTTGCGTGATGATGTCGGCGTATCTTATTATACAGATTTGTAGGCAGCTGCGGGCGTTCATTTTGCTTAGAGCTCGCCAAACGGCTGCGTTTTTCGGACGGATATTTAGACAACGCTAGCCGACTCGTTAAAGCTTGTTTAAATTTGACCGTACTCGTCGATAAATGAGCGCAAATTTAGCTCAAATTGACGCGTAAAACGCTAAATTTAAACGGCTAAAACCATAAATTTAAGCCGCGCGGCGTATTTGCTTTAGTTTTATTCTGATAAAATTTGCTTGTAGCAGCGCTTCCTCTTTGCCTGGCGAGTTTGTGAGCCGCTCTAGCGCCTCTTTGGCGAGTTTTTCGGGTTCTCTTAAATCCTTTTTCGCGCTTAGCTCTTCTAGCAGCTTTGCATTTGCTTTCGCCGCGCTTAAGCACAAAAAGTCAAAATATACGTAAATGCGAGCAAAATCTCTGCGCAGGCGAGATAAATGCTAAAAATTTTCGTCGAAATCAGCGCGATATAAAGCGATAAAATACACGCGGGCACAAACATGGCGGGGCTAAATTTGGGGGCTTGTAAGCAAAGGCGCGTGGCAAATTTGATAAAAGCGTAAAATTTCGCCAAAACGCCCAAAGCGAAGTATCCTACCACCGCCAAAAACAGTGCGCAGGCGCAGAAAAATATGATCGCAAAAGTCGTTTCGCTCAAATTTTCTCCTTTTTGTTTTTAAATTTTAGGTTTTTCGCCATTTAATTTGACTTAATCAAATTTAGCTTCGACTTGTTAGCTCTCGCCCAAATTTAACCCCAGCTTAAGCATAAGATTATATACTTTGGCTTTAAATTTAAGGCGGCAAATGAGATCTCAGAGTGAATTTTTCGGAGTATTTATCACGCTTCTCGGCGGCGTATTATGGGGCTTTAGCAGTGTTTGCGGGCAGTATCTGTTCACGCAAAAGGGCGTCAGCGCCGACTGGCTCGTGCCCTACCGCCTAGGCCTCGCCGGGCTTGCGATGGTAGCGTATTACATCGCTCGCTCGCCGCGCCTAGCCCTTGCGCCGCTAAAAGATCGCGTGCTTTTGCCGCAGCTGCTCATCTACGCGTTTTT
>CALIWP010000143.1 GCA_938046705.1 uncultured Campylobacter sp.
CTTTATGCCTAGGCTTTGCGCCTCACTAACCGCGTCGATGTTCGCTCCCAAAAATATAAACTCCCAGTCGTATTTTTCCTGCTTGTCGCTTATCATCTTTTTGATCTGCGCCTTTGAGTACTCCCTGCTCGAGTTTTCCTGTCCGTCAGTTACGATCACGAAAAGCACGGCTCTATTTTTAGCATAGATATCCTCGACTTTTGAGATTTTATTTATCGTATCGCCCACAGCGTCTAGTAGCGCGGTGTTGCCGCCTGCGACGTAGTCCTTACTCGTTAGCTTCTCGACCTTTTTGATATCGGCTCTATCGTGCAGCGTCTTAAAATTCGTATCAAAAAGCACCGTAGTTACCTTTGCGTCCACGCCCGCTTCTTTTTGCTTGTCGATCATCGAGTTAAAGCCGCCGATAGTATCGCTCTCAAGCCCGCTCATCGAGCCTGATTTATCCAGGATGAGCACCATCTCAAGCTGCTTTGGCTCAGATTTTTGCGGCGCTTCCTCGCTTTTAGCAAACGCAAATGCCCCGATAATCATCAACAAAAATGCGATTTTTTTCATATTTTCTCCTTTGAAAAATTTGGCTTGATTATAGCAAATTTTAACGGCGCGGCGGTAAATGCGAGAAGGTTTAAATTTGAGCTTTGTATTTTTGTTGGTTTTAAAACAAGCCGAATTTAAAGGTTAAATTTAGAAATTTAAGGCACGAATCCGAGCCTTAAATTTGCCTAGAGGGCGAAGCAAAACCGCTCAAATTTTACTTTGCAGCGGTGATTTTTACGTAGCTATTTAGCGCGCCTATATACGCTCTAGCGCTCGCCGTCATCGTATCGATATCAAGTCCGTGTCCAATGATGGTCTTGCCGTCAAATTCGACCTTTACTACGACGTTTGCCAGCGCGTCCTTGCCCTGCGAAACGGCGTTTACCTTATAGTCTTTTAGTACGCCGTTTATGCCGCTTAAGCGGTCGATTACCTTAAATATCGCGTCCGCCGTACCGTTGCCTAGCGCCGCGTCGCTCTTGATCTCGTCTGCGTGGCGAAGCGTAATAGCTGCGCTACTTAAGCCTTTGTTGCAGCTACTTTGCGTTAGCGTCAAAAACTCGAAAACTTCGGGGATCTTGATGATCTCGCTAGTCACCAGCGCGCGCAAATCGTCGTCAAAGATCTCTTTTTTCTTATCCGCTAGCGCCTTAAATTTCTCAAACGCCTCGTTTAGCGCGCTATCTTCCAGCTCAAAGCCAAGGCTGATTAGTTTATCTTTAAAGGCGTGGCGACCCGAGTGTTTGCCAAGCACCAGCGAGTTTTTATCCAGTCCGATGCTCTCGGCGCTGATGATTTCGTAGGTCTCTTTGTGCTTTAACACGCCGTCTTGATGGATGCCGCTTTCGTGAGCGAAGGCGTTTTTACCGACGATGGCTTTGTTTGGCTGAGGCTCGATACCGATGATACCCGCTAGCAGGCGCGAGCTAGGATAAATTTCTTTATAAACTATGTCCGTGTAAAGCGGCGCGAATACGTCGCTGCGCGTCTTTATCGCCATCACGATCTCTTCAAGCGCGGCATTTCCCGCACGCTCGCCGATGCCGTTTAGCGTGCACTCGACCTGTCTGGCGCCCGCTTTTATCGCGGCTAGCGAGTTTGCCGTAGCTAGGCCTAGGTCGTTGTGATTATGCACGGAGACGACTGCGCGACCGTTTATAAATTTAACCATTTCTCCTATGCGAGCGGTAATCTCCTCGGGATATAGATACCCCACGGTGTCTGGGATGTTGATCGTTTTTGCGCCCGCATTTATCGCAGCATCGCAAATTTCTTTTAAAAAGCTCATCTCGCTTCGGCACGCATCCTCGCAACTAAACTCCACGTCGTCGCAAAATGTTTTGGCGTATTCTACGGCTTTTACGGCACGCCTGATTACTTCATCGGGAGCCATTTTTAGCTTAAACTCCATATGGATCGGGCTTGTAGCGATAAAGGTGTGGATGCGTCTGTTTTTTGCCGGAGCTATAGCTTCGCCCGCAGCCTTTATATCGCCGTCCACGGCACGGGCGAGCGAACAGATAGAAGCGTTTGAGGCTTGCTTAGCGATCTGATGTATCGCGTCAAAATCACCCTTGCTGGCCGCGGCAAAGCCGACCTCCATGACGTCTACGTTTAGGCGCTCTAGCTGGCGTGCGATACGGATTTTCTCCTCGGTATTCATCGATGCGCCGGGGCTTTGCTCGCCGTCTCGAAGTGTAGTATCAAATATTATAATTTTATTTTCGTTCATTTTTATCCTTTTTTAGAGTTTTAGTTTGTGTAGTTAAATTTGATTATTATGGTGTGAAAGAGTCGCTGCCTAACGCAGCAGCAGAAGTAGGGAGAAAAATGCGTTAAATTTGACGTTGCCGTTCATTCGCTCTCCTTTTGGATTTTTTTGTTTTTACATCTCATAAAAATATAGCGGATTATACCGTAAGAAACATAAACGCTCATTAAAGCCGTAACAGCCTCGATCGGATAGATATAGATGACCGAAAACG
>CALIWP010000144.1 GCA_938046705.1 uncultured Campylobacter sp.
TGAAAAAATTAGTTTTTTACGCCATTGCCGCCGCGCTTTTTGCTGCGGTCATGAGCGGATGTTCGCAGCGCAGTTCGGTGTTAAATTTGACCCCGTATCAATCAACATCAAACCAGATGGGCTACCAAAAAAATATCCGAATAAATAGCATCGAGGACGCTCGCGCAAACAAAAGCATCGTCGCCACGATCACGGGCAGTAACGGCAACGTCAAGGAATACGTCACGCTACAAAACAGCATCGAGAGCTGGCTACAAGACGGCCTTAGCACCGAACTTAAGCGCCTAGGAGCAAATTTGAGCGACTTTGGCGATATCGTCGTGGACGTGAGGATCGTCGAGCTTAAAGCAAATCTAAGCGGCTACTCCACCGACAACCTAAAAGGCTCGGCAAAGCTTGCGATAACGGTGCACAGAGGCGATCAAACTATCACCAAAAACGTCTCGCAGGAGCAGACCAAATTTGCCCCGATCCACACGAGCGGCGCGTTTAAGAGCTTTTTTGACGAGCTGCTCCAAGACATCGTAAAACGCGCGGCGATCCAGATCCTAAAAAGCTGATGAGATGCGCTAACTGCGGGCATTTGAGCTTCGGTGTGATCTGTAAAATTTGCAAAGATCACCTACTCTCCTCGCCCGCAAGGACGCGCGTTTTGGACGGCGATTTTAAAATTTACAGCTTTTTTGACTACTCCGAAGTTAAAAATTTACTCCACTCAAAGCACCTATTTCACGGCTCTTTCGTCTACGGCGCGCTTGCAAATTTGAGTTTTAAGATTTTTGCTAGCAAATTTAGCTTCGGCTCGCCAGTAAATGCCGTGCCGATCGACGACAAAACGGCTAGCGGCTACTCGCATACGGCAATCTTGGCTCGCGCCCTAAAAAGCGCGGAAATCCGTCCGCTTTACGCCTGCTTGCACGCGAGCTCAAACGTCAGCTATCACGGCAAAGACCTAGCCTTTCGCCTAAAAAATCCGAGAAATTTTAAGCTTTTAAAAACGCCTAAATTTCCCGTTATCTTGATAGATGATATCGTGACGACGGGCACGACGATAGACGAAGCCAGACGGACGCTGCAAAAAGCCGGCTGCGAGGTGCTTTTTGCCCTAACGCTTGCGGATGCGAGATACTGATAAATTTAGTAAAATTTAGCATTTTAAAACTAGCGCAATGAAACCCCAAATTTCGGCTAAATTTAACCCGATCAAGCCAAGAAAAAGCGTATCTATTTAGCAAGTTTTTATCAAATTTAAGCTAAAATCGGCAAGTAAATTTTAAGGATAAAAATGGAAGAAAATCTACTCAATCAAAATCAAGACATCCAAACCGTCGACATCGAAGAGTCGATAAAAACGAGCTACCTCGACTACTCGATGAGCGTCATCGTCGGTCGCGCCCTGCCTGACGCTAGAGACGGTCTAAAGCCCGTTCATAGACGTATCCTATACGCGATGAACAACCTAGGAGTCGGCAGTCGTAGCCCGTATATGAAGTCCGCGCGTATTGTTGGCGAGACTATGGGTAAATATCATCCGCACGGCAATCTAGCCATCTACGATGCGCTCGTGCGTATGGCCCAGAAATTTTCCATGCGCTATCCGACTGTCGACGGTCAAGGAAACTTCGGCTCCATCGACGGCGACGGTGCTGCAGCAGAGCGTTATACCGAAGCTAGGATGACTAATCTCACCGAAGAAATCTTACGCGATATCGAAAAAGACACGGTTGATTTTATCCCAAACTACGACGACAGAGAGACCGAGCCCGACGTCCTACCTAGCCGCGTGCCAAACCTCCTTCTAAACGGCTCTAGCGGTATCGCCGTCGGTATGGCGACGAATATCCCGCCGCACAGCCTTGACGAGCTAATCGACGGGCTTTTACTCGTACTTGAAAATAAAAATGCGACGCTAGAAGAGG